>CALIJE010000014.1 GCA_938017825.1 uncultured Flavobacteriaceae bacterium | reverse complement strand
GAGCTCCAACCAGGACCTATCGGAGAGAAGGGCCAAGGCCGTTGCCGATTACCTGATCTCGAAAGGGGTGAACTCGAGCCTGTTGGTTGCCAATGGCTACGGGGAGACCAAAGTGAAGAACAGATGTAGAGAAGGGGTTTCCTGTACAGAAAGAGAGCATGCAGTGAACAGAAGAACCGAATTTAGGTTGATCAACAACTAAACACGTTCAATTAACCAACCAAAAAAGGCTTTCCATTTCGGAAAGCCTTTTTATTTTGTATGGGTTTGTTGCACCCATTAGTCTTTATATTTTTCTAATAATTCCATGTGGTATTGAACTTCTCCATTCATGCTATAACCAGAATATTGGTCGAGCTTTGAGCCTTTTTCGTTCATAACTATAAGTAAGGGAAAAACGGCCTTTTTATTGATTTTGTTCAATACTTCAGAATTATGTTTCATCTGTTCGGGTGAAAGTAATTCCCTATTTCTTGGAATGTCGATATACAACAAGGTATAGTTAGCGGAAATGGTCTTGAATGCCGCAGTGTCGAACAAATCCTTTTTCAACAACTTGCACGGCGGACACCAATCGCTGCCCGTAAAATAGACTAACACGTTACGCCCCTCCTTTTTAGCGTCTGCCATAGCCTCATCATAGTTTTTCAACCAACCTTCACCATCATCTGCGACTGCAGTTATTTGATTATCGGCTTCGGTTACATCTAAAGAGGTGTCATCAGGACCTTGTGCAAAAAGTAAAACAGGTATCAACGTAAATAAGAGTACTTTTCTCATTGTCTTTATGTTTTCAGTGGTTAGAACAAGAAGCTTGCCATGTTTTATATCGCTCAAAATTAGCGCTTTTACTTAAATAACGAATCCATTCCAGGAATATTGGGCATTCCTTCTTTTGCAACAGCGGCCAGTTCGGCTTCATTGACTTCGGTAGCCCTTGTTATGGCTTTGTTCAGTGTCAATATCAAATAGTCTTCAAGTTGTTCTTTATCGGCCATCAACGTATCATCAATCGCAATGTTTTTGATCGTTCTATTTGCCGTAATCGTAGTTTTTAAGAGTCCGTCTGACGAGTTTTCATCAATTAGTACGGTATGTAATCGTTCTTTGGTTGCCGCTACTTTGGCCTGGGTTTCTTTTAGCTTGCCCATCATGCCCATCATATCTCCGAACATAGTATTTATTTAAGATTAGTTAACAGGTCTTTTAACCCTTTAAAGGGGCAAAATTAGTAAATTGACAGCTTAAATCTTAAATATGAGACGAATCAATAAAATCAAAGCGCTTTTGCTGGTAAGTGTTATTTTTGCACTCTCTTGTAAAAACGAAGAAAAGAATATGACCAAAGCCGAAGCTCCCCTTGCCAAAAAAATACCTAAAAATTTAGAAAAACACGGCGATGTAAGGATAGATAATTACTATTGGATGAACGATCGTGAGGACAAGGAAGTCATAGCACATCTAGAACGCGAGAATGCTTATAAGGATAGCCTTATGTCTCATACAAATGAGTTTCAGGAAACCTTATTCCAAGAAATGAAAGGCCGAATAAAGGAAGATGATTCTTCGGTGCCTTATAAAAACAATGGCTTTTGGTACATTACACGCTATGAAAAAGGCGAACAGTATCCTATATATTCTAGAAAGGAGGGAAGTTTGGATGCCGAGGAGGAGATTATGTTCAATGGCAACGAAATGGCCAAAGGCCATGATTATTTTCGTTTAGGTGGTCTTTCTGTGAGCCCAGACAATTCCTTGGCAGTTTTCGGGGTAGATACCGTTTCGCGTAGGCAGTATACCTTGCAGATAAAGAATTTGAAAACTGGTGAAATATATGATGATAAGATAGATGACACCGCTGGAGGCGCAGTATGGGCAGATGATAATAAAACCATTTTTTATGCTAAAAATGACACGGTAACCTTAAGATCTGACAAGATATACAAACATGTTCTTGGCACACCATCGAGCGAAGACGAATTGGTGCATAATGAGGAGGACGAAACTTTTGTGACCTATGTGTACAAGACAAAGTCTAAGGAGTTTATCGTAATTGGCTCGTATAGCACACTTACCACAGAATTTCGGATTTTGAAAGCAAATGACCCCAACGGTGCCTTTAAAGTATTTACACCGAGAACAAGGGGGCTAGAGCACAGTATTGGGCACTACGAAAATGATTTTTATGTCCTGACCAATAAAGACAATGCGACCAATTTTAAAATAATGAAGGTTAGCGAAAGTGACACCAGCGTTGAAAATTGGAAAGAATTTATACCGCACCGCAAGGATGTTCTTTTGGAGAATATCGACATTTTTAAAGAGTATTATGTGCTATCGGAACGTGAAAACGGACTGAACAAGCTTAAAATCGTACGTTGGGACGGGAAAAACGAGTATTATTTACCCTTTGAGAGTGAAACCTATACTGCCGGTGTAAGTACAAATCCTGATTTTGATACCAATGTTCTGCGCTATAGTTACAACTCGATGACCACGCCAACATCTACGATCGACTTTGATATGGCCACAAAGGAGAAAGAGGTCAAAAAAGAACAAGCCGTATTGGGTGGCAAGTTCGACAAGGCCAATTATCTTGAAAAAAGAATTTGGGCGACCGCTAGGGATGGTGCAAAGGTGCCTATGTCTATTGTTCATCACAAGGACACGAAGTTATCCAAAACCACTCCCGTGTTACAGTATGCCTATGGTTCATATGGCTCAACCATTGACCCTTATTTTTCATCAGTTCGTTTAAGTCTGTTAGACCGCGGTTTTGTGTTTGCTTTGGCGCATATTCGTGGCGGACAATACCTGGGAAGACCATGGTACGAGGACGGTAAGTTGTTTAAAAAGAAAAATACGTTCACTGATTTTATCGATTGTTCTAAATATTTGATTGAGCAAGGTTACACGAGTTCCGAACATTTATATGCAATGGGAGGTTCGGCCGGGGGCCTTTTAATGGGTGCCATAGTCAATATGTCTCCAGAGACCTATAACGGTGTGGTAGCTGCCGTACCATTCGTAGACGTTATTACAACGATGTTAGACGATTCTATTCCGTTGACAACCGGGGAATACGATGAATGGGGCAATCCAAACGAAAAAGAATCCTATGATTATATGAAATCCTATTCGCCATATGATAATGTGCAAGCGATGGATTATCCGAATATGCTTGTTACCACTGGGCTTCATGATTCGCAGGTACAATATTTCGAACCGGCAAAATGGGTGGCGAAACTTCGTGAAATGAAAACCGACGATAATCTTCTTCTCTTTGATATCAATATGGAGGCGGGTCATGGCGGCGCTTCAGGGCGTTTTGAGTCGCTAAAGGAAGTAGCTAAGGAATATGCCTTTTTGCTTGATTTAGAAGGTAAAATCGACTAGTTTAAAAAAATGTCTAATTTTGTGGCAGAAATTTTGTGAATGCTCGCATAAGCAAAAACACCCCAATGACTAAAAAGATAAAAGCACTAGATAATGTTTTGGCTTTGGTAGGCAATACGCCTCTTGTTCGGTTAAACCGCATGACCAAATCATATCCAGGTAATTTCTACGCCAAGGTAGAAGCATTTAACCCAGGCCATTCTTCGAAAGATCGTATAGCTCTTTATATTATTGAAGAAGCGGAACGAAAGGGAATTCTATCACCTGGTGATACCATCATTGAGACTACATCTGGTAATACTGGCTTTAGTATTGCGATGGTAAGCATTATTAAAGGCTATGAATGTATATTGGCCGTAAGTTCTAAGTCAAGCCCAGATAAAATTGACATGCTAAGATCTATGGGTGCCAATGTGCATGT
>CALIJE010000013.1 GCA_938017825.1 uncultured Flavobacteriaceae bacterium | reverse complement strand
AAAATAAGTGGTATATCTTGATTGCACTATTTGGATTTTGCCAATGTCTTTATAGGCTGTTAAAAATAAAGGGAATCATTTAGGCTTTTATTGTCTAGAACCATGGAATTTATAAATTAAATGTTTCATCTATAGTATTTTTTCTATTCTTGTTATTTCCAAGCCTATTCTTTTTTGCACTACTTTACCATAATAATCTTGTGTAATTTTGAGACTAGAGCGCCCAAGTAGTTCACTGACAATCTCCATAGGAACATCATTATAAAGCAAAATCGTCGAAGCAAAGGTTTTTCGAGCAGTATGATGGGTAAGTCTTTTTTGAATACCTACTATATCGGCAATTTCCTTGAGATAAGAATTGATTTTTTGATTACTAAATCGTGGAAGGACATATTCAGTTGAATCATGACTATATTTTTGAATAATAGTCTTTACCTTTTTAAGCAATGGAATAGATAAACTTTTACTAGTTTTCTCTCTTTTCATTTGAATCCATTGATTACCATCAAAACCTTTAATGATATGTTCTTTTCTAAGATTGAACATTTCTTGATAGGCTAATCCAGTATAGCAGCAAAAAATAAATAGGTCTTTTACTAGTTGTAATCTCGGTTGAGTAAAGTTGAGATTTTCTAGCTTTTCTAACTCTTCTGATGAAAGAAAAACAACCTCTTTAATAACCTTTTTAGGAGTATAACCAACAAATGGATCGGTATCTAGATATCCTTCCGCTAAGGCCGTTAAAATAGCCTTTCTGAACCTCTGAATAGCCTTGTTTATGGTGACTTGCTTTTGATTTTTTACGGTTTTCAGATAATGTTCAAATTCAATTAAAAAGTGCAGACTCAGTTTGTGTAATGGATAATCTTTAACCTTATGTTTTAATCTAATAAAAACAGTTACGTCATTACATACATAGTCAAATTTTTTCCAAGTACTCATTTTAATCCCCTTACCAATAAGTTCTGATTTTGTTAGGAGAAACTTCTTGAAATAAGAAACGACATAGTCTTCTTTTTTAATCGATTTATTGAAGAACTTATCTAGGATATCATCAACTATAAACTCATCGGCTCTAAGCTGAAGTGCCAAAACAGTATTGCTAAGTTTCTGATGAATTTGAGTTAACTGCCCATTTTTCGCCTTGCTTTCAATGTCACCATTAAGTACTATTTGTTTCTTTGAATCCCAATTTGATGGATTTACAAATAATCCTGTAGAGAATGCTTTTCTTTTACCCTGAAGTGTTAATCTGCATGAGATAGGACAGAGATTTCTTTTGTTCATTTTTGCTTTACTGATTACAAAGCGAATAGATAATTTGTTTGGATACATAACCAATTGATTTTAAGTTAAAAAATTGGCATACAATTCAATTTTTCAAAAATGGGAACCTCGAGTTTAAAGTGGGAACCTTAAAGGGAACCTTTTTTGCTTAAAAACTTGTCAAGTTGACTTTTAGTTGGAAAGTGTGGTTAATGCACATAATGCAGTAAAACCCTGCTGCTACTGCCTAAAAACAGAAAATCCAACCTATTTTCATAAGTTGGACTTTGTTATTCTGCTCCCCCTCTTGGGCTCGAACCAAGGACCCTCTGATTAACAGTCAGATGCTCTAACCAGCTGAGCTAAGGAGGAAGGTTATGGCTTTAGCGGACTAAAGCGGGTGCAAATATAATCGTTTTTTAAAATTCGGCAAACAAAAAAAGGGCGTTTTAGGTATTTCGTTGCGGTCTTCTTAAAGATCAAAGAAACCTCTTGATAATATTCCAAATATCATTACCGAAAACTACGGCCATAAGACCCATAACAATAATAAAACCAACAATTTGGCCTCGTTCCAAGACTTTTTCACTTGGGGGCCGTCCTGAAATTATCTCATAGAGGAGAAACATCACATGACCGCCGTCAAGGGCAGGAATGGGAAGTATATTAACAAAGGCCAGCCAAACCGAGAACATGGCCAAGAAGCTCCAAAAGAAGCCCCAATTCCATGATGGCGGCATCATCTCTACGATGCCAATGGGCCCTTTGATATTTTCATAGGCCTTGGTTTTAGGTTTTGCGAGAATCTTGAACTGCTTTACCTGCTTCACCAGAACATTCACGGTTTCATTGAAACCTGCAGGAATTGATTCAAGTGCACTATAGTTATCAGTAATGGAAATATCTTCAAAATACGGTCCAACACCTACTCGTAAATCCTTGTCCAATTTTAAGGCGAATTGCTTTTTCAGTCCATTTCGTTCAACCGATAGGGTAGCAAAATCGTTCTTGTTCTGATGCACGGCACTTAGGAATTCGTTCCAATAGTTGATTGGCTCCCCATTAAAGCCAACGATTTTATCCCCTTTCTGCACGCCGGCCAAGACAGCAGGTTTATTTGGGATCAAGGTATCGATGATGGCCTGTATTCGATAAGTCAAAAAACGCTTGCCCTTAGAACCCAGCACATCGGCAATACCTTCATCGGGTATGGCAAAAGTAACTTCTTGCCCCTCCCGGTCTACGGTCACCTCATCACCAAGAATAATATCTATCATGGCATCATCGAACTTCTTGGTCTTTTTGCCATCAATGGCCAATATCTTGTCTCCGGTTCTCAAACCTATCTTCTCCCCTATCGAATCGACCAAAATACCATACTTAACATTGTCGGCGGGTATATAAGAGTCACCATTACTGATCAGCAATCCGGTGTAAATGGCCCAGGCCAAAAGAAAATTTACGGTAACGCCTCCCAACATGATAATAAGGCGCTGCCAAGCGGGTTTACTGCGAAATTCCCATGGTTTGGGTTCCTGTTTCATCTGCTCTGTGTCCATGCTCTCATCGATCATTCCAGATATCTTCACATAGCCGCCCAAAGGCAACCAACCTATTCCCCATTCCGTTTCACCAATTTTCTTTTTGAACAGCGAATATTTCCAATCGAAAAACAAATAGAATTTTTCGACGCGAGTCTTAAACCATTTGGCCGGGAGATAATGACCGAACTCGTGCAAAATCACGAGGATAGAGATGATCAGTACAAATGTTAATATCTGAATAAGCAAGCCCATGTATACTTTCTAAAATTTGAACGCACAAAAGTACGTCATTAGGGTGGGGTAAAAAAAGATAGTCGTTAGGGGCTGTTATATTTAAGAAACATTTAGGAGCTATTAAGGGCTGATTACTTGATACCCCTTGGCTGGTGATGTATCTTTGCCAAAAGAAAACATGCTATCTTTTTTTGCAAAATATAGGATTCTAGGGGCAACACTTTTGGTAGTGTCGGCCATTATAGTTTACCTCTTCTATAATGCCCTAAAGCCACCTGAAAAATTACCGATATATCAGCCAAGTATGGTAAATCCTGAATTGGTGGACAGTACTCTGCAGTATAAACGCAAATATCATGCTGTTGCCGATTTTTCGCTGGTCAATCAAAATGGCAAAATTATTACCGAAGCTGATTATAACGGTAAAATTTATATTGCGGATTTCTTTTTCACCACTTGCCCGACCATTTGCCCGATCATGACCAAGAATATGGCCTCGCTTCAAAATAGGATCGGGGATGAGGTTTTATTGCTTTCTCATTCGGTAACGCCAGAAATCGATTCTGTGGAACAACTTAAGAAATATGCCCTTGAAAAAGGGGTACAGGATGGCAAATGGAACCTTGTGACCGGTGACAAAAAACAGATTTATGATCTGGCCCGCAAATCCTATATGGTCGTTAAGACCGATGGCGACGGTGGCCCTTTTGATATGATCCACACTGAGAATTTTGTTTTGGTAGATAAAGAACGCCGAATCCGAGGATATTACGATGGTACCAAGGTAGAGGAAATGGAAAAACTGATTGATGAGCTTCAAATTTTGAAGGCATCGTACCAAGACTAATTCGCGTATTCGATGATTTGTCGATTCTACTTGGAATTTGATGCTTTACTTATAGAATTTTACCCTATTTTTGCTCTTACTTATAATCAATCTAAATAAAAATTGGGCACTACTGTCGCAACTCTGAAACGCGGACAACGAGGAATCATCAAGGAATTTACCGATGATATCCTGCCCATTAAGTTATTAGAACTTGGTTGTTTGCCTGGTAATGAGGTCGAATTGGTACAAATTGCCCCCCTAAAAGATCCCATTTATATCAATGTGAACGGTTCGCATATAGCCATTAGACGCTCCATGGCTAAACTGATCGAATTAGAACTTATCGAAGAAGGTACGGGAATATGAGCAAGCAGATCAAGGTCGCACTAATTGGTAACCCTAACACAGGGAAGACTTCGGTCTTTAACCAACTTACGGGCCTTAATCAAAAAGTAGGTAACTATCCCGGTATTACAGTTGAAAAAAAAGAGGGCATTTGTAAACTTCCACGAGGGGTAAAGGCTCATATATTGGATCTTCCAGGCACCTATAGTCTAAATACTACCTCTTTGGACGAAAGCGTTGCCGTTGAGCTTTTATTGAACAAAAACGACAAAGATCATCCAGACGTTGCCGTGGTGATCAGTGACGTTGAAAATTTGAAGCGCAACCTTTTGCTTTTTACCCAAATCAAAGACCTCAAGATTCCAACGATTTTGGTCATTAATATGGCGGATCGCATGTCGAGAACTGGAATTTCATTGGATATTCCCTTGCTCGAAGAGAAACTGGATACAAAGATTGCATTGGTAAGTACCCGAAAAGAGACGGGAATAAAACGTTTGCGAGAGCTTATAGCCGATTTTAGAAACCTATCGGATCAGCCGAATGTAGATACAACCGTCATCGACCCGAATTATTTTGCCGGGCTTCGAGAAACCTTTCCAAAGCAGGATCTATACAAGCTTTGGCTGGTAATTACCCAGGATGTGAATTTCATGCCCATCGAAAAAAAGTTGATCAAGGACACGTCATCCTTTTCCACTAAATCAAAGTCAGAATTAAAACGCTTACAGCAAAAAGAGACCATTGTTCGCTATCAATTCATTAATTCCATATTAAAGGAAACGTATACTGTTGATGCCAATGCGGCCAAAGGTCTTAGGGCTACTTTTGATAAAATCTTGACACATAAGATTTTTGGGTATTTGATTTTCTTTCTGATTTTATTGGCCATCTTTCAGGCTATTTATGATTGGAGCAGTGTTCCGCAGGAATATATAGACGAGTTTTTTGCATCGGCCAGCGAATGGGTAAAAAATACCATGCCGGCCGGGGTCTTTACGAACCTTGTCGCCGAAGGGATATTGGCCGGAATAGGCGGTATAGTTATTTTCATACCGCAGATCGCCTTTTTGTTTTTATTCATTGCCCTCCTAGAAGAAACGGGTTACATGAGCCGTGTTGTTTTCTTAATGGACCGTATTATGAGGCCATTTGGTCTTAGTGGTAAAAGTGTGGTGCCATTGATTTCCGGTACGGCCTGTGCCATACCTGCGATAATGGCCACACGAACTATAGAAAGTTGGAAAGAGCGATTGATCACCATATTGGTTACTCCCTTTACAACCTGCTCTGCACGTTTGCCAATTTATCTCATAATCATAGAGTTGGTTATTCCCGAAGGGCGCTTCTTTGGTTTGGGCTATCAGCCCTTAACACTCATGCTGCTCTATCTCATCGGCTTTGCAATGGCAATCCTTTCTGCCATGGTACTTCACAAAATGATGAAAATAAAGAGTCGTTCGTTCTTCGTAATCGAGATGCCCAACTATAAGTTGCCCTTGTTTAAAAATGTAGCCTACACAGTTTGGGAAAAAACAAAAAGCTTCGTCTTTGGGGCAGGAAAAATTATCTTGGCAATTAGTATTGTGCTTTGGTTTTTAGGTTCAAATGGCATTTCTGATAAATTCAAGAATGCCGAGAGTATCGTAAAAGAGCGCATAGCCTCTGAAGGTTTTTCATCTTTTAACCAGGAAAATATCGAAGCGGAGCTTTCTGCATACCGTACTGCTTTGAACGACAGTATTTCTAAGGAAGCCTATGGTTTGATGTCAGTTACGGTTAACGATTCCCTGACCAAAAGAAAAGAAGAATTGATCGAGTTGGCTACGAATCAGGAAATCGCGAGCTTTAAGTTGGAGAATTCCTATATGGGGTATATGGGCAAGGCGATAGAACCGATAGTAAGACCTTTGGGGTATGACTGGAAAATTGGCATAGCCGTTTTAACCTCATTCGCAGCAAGGGAGGTTTTTGTTGGTACCTTGGCAACCATATATAGTGTGGGCAGCGATGAGCAAGACACGATAAAAAACCGTATGGCGGCCGAGGTTCACCCCAAGACCAAAAAGCCATTGTTCAATCTTGCTTCTGGGATTTCCTTGTTGTTGTTCTATGCTTTTGCAATGCAGTGCATGAGTACTTTGGCCATTGTAAAACGCGAAACCAATTCCTGGAAATGGCCCGCCGCTCAACTCGTTTTTATGAGTGCTTTTGCGTATATTGTGGCCCTAATTGCATATCAAATTCTTAAGTAAATGGCACTATTTCAATCGATACTTGTTTACCTTACTTTGGCCCTTGCCATAGGGTACATTGTTAAGAAATACTTTTTGCCAAAGCGACTTTTTGTTGCTAAAAAGAACACAAAAAGCTGTGGTCAAGACGACTGCGGCTGTCATTGAATTCTTTAGGAATAACATAATTCTCTCGTCTACGATCCTTATGCTGGATGGGCAAGTTAAAAAAACAATAAATACATATTAAGAAAATCAAAAAAAAGGAGACAAAACCCTTAGGTATTCCGTTTTTTGTTTTTGATAACGCAACCCTATGCTTCGAAAGTCGATTTTCTTATTATTCAACGTTTCTCTCTTATTTGCTTGGAAAGTTCAAGCGCAACAACTTAGTTCGGTAATCCTCGATTCAATTACGAAAGAACCCGTTCCATATGTAACGGTGCAATTGAACAATAGGGGATTGATCACTAACGAAGAAGGTCGTTTTACATTTCGATTCGATAAAGGGGTCAAAGAAACCGATTCACTTTTAATATCCTGTATAGGTTATGAATCTATCGGAAAACCGATCAATCAATTCACAGAAAACGTCATCTATCTCAAATCAAAGGCGATTGAATTGAATCCTGTAATCGTTACCAACAAACAATATGCCCCTGAGGAAATTATCGAGTTGGTCGAGAAAAACCTGGCCAAAAATTACCATCAAGGGCTTTCAAAAAAAAGGCTCTTTTTACGCCAAACGTTTCAAAACAATATAATTAAGACCAATTATAGGCTAAAGAAATCTACCATAGACGCCTTCAATAAATCCTTTTTGGACAGTGTTATCCAAACCATTCCCAAGAGCAGTACCTTTTACACCGAAATTTTGGGCGACCTATATGGGGGAAGTGATGCCGAGCAGCAGAAATTGGATTTGATCAAGGCATCCGAATTGTATGATAAGAGCAAAGAGTTGGATTATGAGAATTTGGAGGAACGCTTCAATGAAATCGTGCGGCAGAATGTAAAGACAGACTCTTATTTCAAGATAAAGTCTGGACTTTTCGGCACTAAACTAGACTCTTTGGAATTGGATACCGAAATAGATTCCACAGATACCCAGGCTCTTGAAAAAGCATTGGAAAAGGAGAAAAAGGACAAGGAGGAACGAAAAAAGTTCTTTTCTCGGTACCAGCGAAGAACGCTTGGAAATTTATATGAGAACATTCCGATCTTTAAAGATTCTGATTATAACATTCTCTTTAAACCAGGTCGCTATAATCTTGTCTTGGAAAATTTTACCTATATCGGTGATGATGCGGTATATGTAATTTCTTTTACACCAAAGGGATCGCAAGATTATGAAGGCAAACTTTACATCAATTCAGATGATTTTGCCCTCTTACGTATGGACTTCGAAAATGTAAAGCCCTTGCGAAAATTCAAATTGCTCGGAGTTTCACTAAACGAATATTTGGCCAAGGGAGAAATTATTTTTAGCAAGGGAGAAGATGATCGATACCACTTGCGGTACTACAATATTGAAAAAGGGAATCGTGTTGGCTTTAAGCGTCCGGTGAAAATCATCGAAAAGAATAAAAATGTCAAGGGCCGCAGAAAGCAGAACGAAGTGGCGCTAAAAGTCGATGCCGCATTTGGCTCCCGAAACCGTTACGAAATGGTGGTTTTTGATTTCGACCAAATCGGGTCTGGAATTTACGATGCCTTTGAAGAGAATAACAATATATTGCCGACCTATCTTCCCAATTATGATCCGGAATTTTGGCAAGGGTATGATATAATCGCCCCCAACCAGGCCATACAAGAATTCAAATCACAGGTAGAGCTTGCGGAAT
Organism: uncultured Flavobacteriaceae bacterium; assembly: GCA_938017825.1. GTDB lineage: Bacteria > Bacteroidota > Bacteroidia > Flavobacteriales > Flavobacteriaceae > Pelagihabitans. The sequence goes on along the minus strand of CALIJE010000013.1, from coordinate 31,539 downwards.
AACTACTAGGAAAAAGTGTATATAAAAAATGTATCAATCTGTATTGATGCATTTTTTTTATGCTTTGATGTAACCTTTTGTAATTTCAGAACTATATAGTAATAAAGACCAACTTAAAATCATCTTTTGAAAGAGCCTTCAGATGAAACGTTAATGTCGAAAGTCGCCAAAGGAAACTTGGAGTTGCTCAAGGTTCTTTTTGAAAGGCACCATAAGTATGTCTTTAATTTTTTATACAAAATGTGCGGAGATAAAATGCTGAGTGAGGATATTACCCAAGAAGTCTTTTATAAGTTGATGAAGTATCGCAACTCTTATAACAATGGCAAGTTTGTGTCTTGGATGTTCACCATAGCCCGAAACAGTTTGCATACACATTTTAGAAGGCTCGATATCAAGAACACACCTATAGATTCGATTGACTTTGGATCTATAGTGGAACATGAAGAACGAAGAGATTATTCAGATCTGCATATTGCATTAAATAAACTGAGTGCATCGGATCGCGAGTTATTGGTCTTGAACCGACTTCAAGAAATTAAATATGCAGAATTGGCCGAAATAGTAGGAGGTACTCCTGGGGCCGTTAAAACCAAAGTTCATCGGGCATTAAATAAACTAAAGTCAGTGTACATTCAAAATTAGTACCAATGGAAAAGAATCATATTATAGAATTGCTGCCAGAATATTTGGATTCGACATTAAGCGAAATTCAAAAGAAAGCAGTAGCGGAGCACCTTGCAGAATGCTCCATATGTAGCCAGCAATATCAGGAGCTTCAGGAGTTGCTTAAAGCGATCAAGGATGAAGCGACAACCGCACCATCAGATGCCCTACGATCTAATTTCTTCGGGGCCATTGAATTGGAAAAACAGCAAAGTCAGGGTATACATACACTACAACCCACCCTTACTGAAAGAAAAAGTAGTTGGGCAAACACCTTGTTAAAGGTCGCTGCAAGTATTGCCCTTTTAGTAGGGTCGTTTATCATGGGGAAAAAGCAGCAAGAACAAGTTTCCAATAAAGAAATAGCGCAACTGTCCGATGAATCGTTGTCTCTTAAACAAACCGCAATGATATCGCTAATGGGCAACGAATCTGCTAGTAAACGAATACAGGGGGTCAATTTTATCGACGAGTTTAACGAACCAGATGAAGCTATTGTAAACGCTCTGGTAGCTAGAATGTTGAACGATGAAAACACCAATGTTCGAAGAACAGCGGTTGAGGTACTAAGCGAGTATACCGCATCCGAAACCGTAAAAAGCGGATTTATTAGCGCTCTAAAAACCGAGAAGGATCCTGGAATCCAAATAAATATAATTCAGGTATTGGGTAAAATACAGGAAAAGAAAGCGGTTAGCGCCATGCAATTTCTTTTGAAGCAAAAAGACACCCAACCCTATGTAAAAGAAGAGCTTGAAGCCATTATACCTACAATTATTTAACATCAAAAAACAAAAAGTCATGAAAAAGTTAGTACTCATCGCAGCAATTTTGGCCGTATGTATTTCAACAAAGGCCCAAGAAAGTTATACCCGCTCGTTAGAAGGAATCGATTGGGTGAAAATCGAATCAAAGGCCGATATTATTGTAAAAACCCATACAAAAGAGCAACTGCTCATAAAGGGTGGCAATGCAAAGAAGACGCCTGAAAAGGCCAAGGGACTAAAACTCGTCGGTGACGGAGGCTCCGATAATACCGATGTTGGCTTTTATGTTGTAAAGGAGGGGAATGAACTGCTTGTAAGAAACCTTCGAAAATGGAACAAAGGAAACGCTGAAATTTACTTGCCGGCATCTCAGAATATAGCGGTCACAACAAATGGAACCGGCCAAAGTGACATTAGAATATATGGTTTTAAGGGAGAAATAGAGGCCAATGCAAGGCTCAATGGCGGTATCAAGATAGAGGATGTTAGCGGACCGGTCACCGCTAATTCACTCAATGGAGGTATTGATGTAACCTTCAGTAAGGTAAATCAAGATTCACCGATTACTATTTATTCGACAAACGGGGCACTAGACATTCGCTTACCGCAAGATACTCCTGCTAACTTGGGAATGAGTTCGACCAATGGTGAAATTTATACGGATTTTGAACTCAAATTTCCGGAAAAGAACGGACTAAAATCCATTTCCTCACAAAGAGTGAAGCAGACTATTAATGGTGGTGGTGTTCAACTGAAATTAAAGACTACCAATGGGAATATTTACTTACGAAAAGAATAACATAAACTTTTCTGCGCCAGCAGGATCAAAAAACGAACAGTCATGAAAAAAGTAATTCTAATTCTGCTAATAGGTGTAATCGGCCTATCTGGCAACGCTCAAAAAGTAATCGAGAAGAATTTTGAATATCAAGATCAATTCATAGATCTTGAGGTTAGCTTTGCTACCCATATCGAAGTAAAGACCTGGGACAGGTCAACGGTTTATTTCAAGGCGGATATCACTACAAAGGATGGCAAATATCTTGACGCGTATAAATTGGATATAGATGAAAGCAGCAAATTTATATCGATTGCTTCAGATGCTGAAGGCTTGTTCAAAAAGTTTCAGGACGAATGGAACAATGCGAATCCTAATCGAAAAAAGAGATACTACATTAACGGGGATACCTATGAGTTCAACTACGTGCTTTACGTACCTAAAAACGCAACCTTTAAGATCAGTAGCATCAATGGCGATTTGGAATCTGAAATGATCGAAGGAGAATTTTCCGCCGATCTTATCAATGGTGATATCAGTATTGCAAACTATTCCGGTTCTTTGGATTTGAACACCATAAATGGTGAAATAGATCTTAAGATGCTCAACGCCGACCTTGTCGCGGAAACGATTCATGGGGATATCTATGCCGACAAGAATTTGAAATTTGTCTCAACTGACCGCAATGTTGGGCAAAAAATATCCGGCAGCGTTGGCAAAGGGTCGAATCGCTTGCGACTTAACACAATAAACGGCAACATGTATTTAAGATTGTAGATCAAACAGACTTTGTTAATTATATATTAAAGTCAAAAGCGTTCTGTAACTACTTTATATTTTACGAGTCTTTAAGTCATCAATCAAAATCAACAGCATGAAGACCAAAATCATTTCGGCCTGTGCAATTCTTATTGCACAACTCTCCCTCTTTGCCCAAGATTCAACAGACGTAGTACCAAAAAGAACGTATACTACGAAGTATCTTAATGAAATTACATCTCCAGAAATAGACGGCTTACTCGAGGATGCGGCTTGGGACATCGTTCCTTGGGAAGGTGACTTTGTAGAACGAAGGCCCGATGAAAATACCCAACCCGATCACAAAACAAAATTCAAGATCGTTTATGATAAAAAATTCCTATATGTTGGGATTCGTGCTTTTGATAGCGAACCAGATAAAATAGAGATGCGGTTATCAAGACGAGATGGTTTTCAAGGGGATTGGGTAGGAATTTTTATCGACAGTTATCACGATAAGCGCAGTGCCTTTGGCTTTATTACAACGGCAGCTGGTGTAAAGGCCGACTTTTTTAGTTCTGAAAACGGGAACAACGAAGATGAAAGTTGGAATCCGATTTGGTATACTAAAACAAATACCGATGAGGAAGGGTGGACCGCCGAAATGAAAATACCGTTTAGCCAATTGAAATTTGGCAAGTCTAAAGAACAGGTTTGGGGCATTCAAGTAGACAGGCAATACTTTAGGGGAGCGGAGCGGTATGCTTGGCAACGTATTAAACAAGATACTCCGGGCTTCGTAAGTGAGTTTGGTCTTTTGGATGGCTTAAGCAATATAGAGCCTCAAAAACAACTCGAAATTCAACCCTATACTGTTGCCAAACTAGAAACGTATGAACCCGAGACGGGTAATCCTTTTAGAGAGGGTAAGGATAATCAGCTTACTGGTGGCTTAGATGCCAAAATAGGGATAACCAATGATTTAACCCTGGATTTAACGGTAAACCCTGATTTTGGTCAGGTCGAGGCAGACCCATCTGCCATTGCCTTAGATGGATTTCAAATTTTTTTCCGAGAACAGCGACCGTTCTTTGTGGAGAACAAGAATATTTTCGATTACCGAATTAGCTCTTCGGAGGCAGGAAATACATTCGGTTCCGATAACGTATTCTATTCAAGGCGTATCGGCAGAAGCCCTCAGGGTTTTCCGAATAGTGCGGCAGGAGAATTTGTTGACCAACCTGAAAATACCGAAATTCTCGGTGCCGCCAAGTTTAGTGGAAAAACAAAAGATGGCTGGTCGATTGGCGTATTGGAGAGTGTAACGGCCAAAAAATATGCTACAATAGATAACAACAGGGAGTGGAGAAAGGAAGTGGTTGAGCCCTTGACCAATTATTTCGTTGGAAGGGTTCAAAAAGACCTTAACGACAGAAATACCTTTATTGGGGGAATATTTACGGCAACTAATCGCAATGGTCTCACCCCGGAATTGAACTTTTTGCACCAATCGGCGTACACCGGAGGATTTGATTTTAAACACCAATGGCAGAAGCGCGATTGGTATGTAGGAGGAAATATGATTCTAAGTCATGTAAAAGGAAGCCCTGAAGCTATTCTAAATACGCAACAAACGATTCGCCATTCTTTTCAGCGTGTGGGTGCCGATCATGTCGCGGTAGATCCAAATAGGACTTCATTGACCGGCACAGGTGGGAATCTTCAATTAGGTAAGGTGGGTAACGGTAATTGGAAATTCGAGACAGGGGGTACCTGGCGCTCTCCCGAACTAGAGTTGAACGATATTGGTTTTCAGAGACAATCAGATGACATTCGCCATTATACTTGGATCGGCTATCAGACCTTAAAACCTACCGAAACTTTTAGAAGGGTGGGCATTAATTACAATCATTGGAGTGTTTGGGATTTTGGGGGTAATCACAACAGCTTGCGATTTAATACAAATAGCTGGCAAAATTGGGCGAACAATTGGTTCACGAATATAGGGTTCAACTATGCTCCAAAGCAATATTCCAATTTTGCACTGAGGGGAGGCCCGCGCTTAAGACAATCTGCGGAGATAGGCTTTTTCAACGGCTATAATACCGATAGTAGAAAAAAGGTACGCTTTAATGTGTTTCATAATGGCACAAAGGCCGCCGATGACTCGTTTAGTTTTTATAGCATCAACTTCGGTATAACGTACCAGCCCTTCAATGCCCTAAGTATTTCCGCCTCTCCAAGGTATAGTATCAATAATGATAAATTGCAATTCATCGACAATATCGATGTCGGTGGGGAGACTACCTATTTAAATGGAACCATTGATCAGCGCACCTTAAGCATGTCACTTCGATTGAACTATACGATTAATCCCAATTTAACAATACAGTATTGGGGGCAACCTTTTATTTCCCGTGGGCGCTACACAGATTTTAAGCATGTCACCAATCCGCTTGAAAAACAATTTGAAAATCGAATTTCGCAGTATCAGGGGAGCCAAATTTCTTTTGCGGATGGGTTGTACAATGTAGATGAGAACTTAGATAGCGTTACTGATTTTTCATTTGGTAATCCAGACTTTTCATTCGTTCAATTTCGCTCAAATCTTGTTTTGCGCTGGGAGTATATTCCAGGATCGGAGGTATTTTTGGTCTGGTCCCAGGATCTTGCCCAATCGGGTAATTCGCAAAGCGAGCTTTTCGATGATTTGAAAGACAATATTTTCAATGACGAAAGACCTCAGAACATTTTCCTGATTAAGGCTACCTATCGATTTGTGCTATAGTAAATTTTGAACGAAATAATAGAGCAACATTGCCCAGCCCGCAACAAGAAATATGCCGCCTATCGGAGTAATAGGTCCTAAAAATCGAAGCTTCTTGCCTTTTGATGCACTAAACGTAAGCGCATAAATACTGAACGAAAAAAGGAAAATGCCGATTATAAAACTATAGATAATATAGCGCTCAAGGGAGGTCTCTAAATTGAGGTTGAAGCTGAGAACCAACAGCAAGATTGCATGGTACATTTGGTATCGAATACCGGTTTCAAAGCTCTTTAGTTGGGAGTCGGAAAAGCGATTTTTAAGGGCATGTGCGCCAAAGGCACCAAAAATGACCGCCATAAGCCCGTACAGTGCTCCTAGAAATTGTGCCAGTAATACCATAATGCTAATTTGTGACGAAGATAGCTAACCCAATCAAAAGGAGCTGGCAGCCAGGCCCTCTTTTGAATCTTTGGCAAGATAGGCAGGGGAAGTTAGAAATAGATTTTCGACCTGTTTCTCCCAGTCTTTTGCAATAAGAAAGTAGTTGCTGTTGGTCACGGCCATTATTTCGTTACAGTCTTGGCAGGTATGTTTATAATCTAAAAAATGATGTGCAAATTCATGATAGGCTACGATTTTTAATATTTCTGGGTCGATCATTGCAGCCCAATTGATGAGAATATTTTCAACGTTATTGTTTGCATCACGGGTAACCACGCCCAAGACCGTATTGTTCTCCTCCAAGGGCAATTCCTTTGAAATGTCGATTTTCTTCAGTTGAAAAAGCTTCTCATTGGTTTCGATTCCGTAAGACGCGCAATCATCAAGAAAGTCGTTTAAAATGGGTTGAAGGCGCCCATCAATATCAACACTATTTTGCGAGAAAGTTGTCGTACATGCAAAAAGAAAGACGAGCAACATGATTAAGCCATGTTTCATAGTAAGGAGGTTTGGTTAAGCTTTGATTGGCAGAAATGGAGGCAAAAGGAGGGAAGTGGTGCGATTGCGATATTTCTTAAAATAAGAACGATTTAAAAGAAATCTTATTACAAAATGGGATATATTTAACGTTTTGTGTAATTTCTCTTCTATTATGCTGTTAAAAATACAATTTGGTTCTATTTGTCTAAAAATGTGATATGGTGTTATTTAAACGAATACAATGTACCCTAATACTCGTACTATTTTTATGCGTTGGGTGTGGCTCTAATAAGGATACGACAAAAAGTGAGCGGGCAGATGAAATCTCCAAAATGAACCAATCGAATATTAGCCTGTTGAATCAGATAAGGCGCCTCAAAGGGGTCACTGTACAAGGTGGGGTTCCTATTCTCCTGAGAGGAAGTAATAGCCTAACAGGTAGCCTTGAACCGCTATACGTTTTGAACAACTATATCTTAGGGAGCTCATTTTCGGCAGTGATCGATGTGGTAAACCCGATTGATGTTGAGAGTATAAAGGTCTTAAAGGGTTCTGACGCTTCTTTTTACGGCACTAGAGGGGCTAATGGGGTAATCGTGATCAAAACCAAGTCATAAGGTATGCTTCAAAAAAAGGAGCGGTAGTTACCGCTCCTCAATTTTCCCTTGGTTTACAAGTTTCTTAGTTCTCATCATAGAAGAACTGTTCTTTCACAATTTTCCCATCTTGAACCTGATAAACAGCTATTTCCGACATAGTAGAGCGTGTTCCTGATGGCCGATGGGTAGTGTCCATATCAAACTTTACAGAGAACCAGTTGTCGGCTACAATAGGCTCCGACACAGTTGTATTGTGTACTTCAAAATTTTCTTTCCACCATTCTCCTTTTTTCTGGATACCCTCGAACCCTTCAGCTATGCCGCCTTCACCCTTGCCGTCATTTTCGATACTTACGATTTTTGGACTATATAGTTCCTGATACGGTTTTTCATAGTCTCCTTCTTTACACCAGTTTACCAATTTTGTTGCGATTTCATTTGTGCTCATGACGTTCTGTATTGATTAGTAATTCAAAATACGAGATCATACCTTGAATGACAAAGATTTAACAGAGAGATCGTATTATTCCAAGGAAACTGAAATCTGCATGTCGGCATCCAAGGAGAACGAACATTCCTCGAAACTTGGTGGCCCAAAAGTCTTTAATTTGCCAAATGAAAATCCTAGGGGTTCTTTTGGAATTCCGAATAGGTTGGTATCTAGTTCGGCATTACCATTTTCATCATGAAACACGGCCAAAGCATAGGTGCCCTTCGGAAGATCTTCGAAAACGCCGGAAGTGATTCCCTTTTCAGATTTTACAATGGTACCCTTATATAGTTGATCCGATTTCAAAAAACTCTTATCACAAGTGTAAATGCCAATATTAATGTTGCCTTTTGCGTTCGCGACCCCTGTAACCTCTATCGTAAGTTGGTGTTGGGCCAAGCAGATGATCGGCATAAGGAACATAATAAGAAAAGGCTTGGGCATAGTTTTTAGCTGTATGTTACGAAACTAATTTGGAGCTGCAATCTCTAACTTGCTTTGCAGCAGATCAAATAGTTCGATGGTATCGAGAGAGTCTTTTAAATTGACATACAATTTTTGGCTGTCTAGGTACACCACCTTGATTTTTTGCTGCTCGAAGTTGTCTACATAAACATGTACTTTTTTATCTGTGAGCGAATCTTTGAATTCTTGATAGAGTCCTTTTCCTTTTTCAAATGCTGAAAAACCATTTAAACGTTTCATAGGCGGTATTCGCTCTACCCATCCAATACTATCCAAGTCTTGAAAGGGAATTTCCTTATAATAAAATCCGGAGAGTAACTGCAATTTGTCTGGGGTAACCTTAGTCCAATTTTTTGAATGTGACGCAAAGGCAAGCCCGCATAAGATGATCGTAAGTACGATAAGAAGATTCCAAAACCAATGTCTTTTTTTTGTAGCCATGAGTATGCTAAGTCTTTATGAAGCAGTTCGAAGATACCATTTCACTCTGAATTCATAACGCTATCGCCAATGTAACTATTGCCAATTTTCTGTAATTAAAATGTGAATCCCGTTTTTTGAGCATTATAGAACATAATGGTCTATATTTAAAAAGACTAAATCGACCCTGCCATGAAAAAGCTGCCCCTTTTGTGTTTTGTATTGCTGTCATTTTCTTTGTTCGCCCAAAAACGGGCGCTCGACCATTCAGATTTTGCTTTATGGAATACAATTAATGGTTCAGTATTGGCACCCAATGGGGAACATGTCATGTATTCATTGGAAAAGGGCGAAAAAGACAACTTTTTAAAAATCAAGGATATCAATGGCAAGGCCATTTTTGAGCACGAACGAAGTTCAAAAGGAACTTTTAGCTATGATTCGCAACATGCGTTCTTTACAATTAAGGCGTGGAAAGACAGTATTACCGCGTTGAAAAGAAGAAAAGTGAAAAAGAAAGACCTTCCCAAAGATTCTCTGGGCATTTTGAACTTAAATACCAAAGAACTGGTAAAAATCGGGAATGTGAAATCGTATCGACTTCCCGAGGAGTGGTCTGGTTATGTAGCCTATTCTTTGACAGAACTAAAGAAGAACGAACAAAAGAGAGATTCTGTTTCAGCAAAAAAAGAAAAGAAAAAAAATGTAAATAAAAAAAATGGGTATCATGTGGTGCTTAGAAATTTAGTAAATGACAAGGAGGATACCCTAAAGTTTGTCACGAATTACACGTTTGCAAAAAAAGGAAAGTACTTCGCCTACACTAGCTCAGGTAATGACTCGGATGCTTTGTCTCATGTACAAGTCATAAACTTGGAAAGCGGTAAAACACAACATATCTATAGTGCCAAAGGGGCGAAATATGCGCAGCTACAGTTCAGTGAATCAGGCAAAAACCTTGGCTTTGTGGTCGATACCGATACAACAAAAATACAAATTCGACCGAATGCCCTTTTTTATTGGAAAGAAGGAATTTCGAAAGCAATAAAGTTGGTTGATTCCGAAAATGCCCCAAAAGGCTATTTGGTTTCATCAGATGGCCAGGTTTCGTTTTCCGAAGATGAGTCAAAATTGTTTTTCGGCCTGCGCAAACCACCCATACAAAAAGATACTACCCTCACAAATGATGAAATTGTTAATGTTGAGGTATGGACGTACGATCAACCGAAATTGTATACCGTACAGGAGTTAGACTTAAAAAAAGACACTGTACATTCGTACCGGTCGGTGATACATTTGAAGACCAAGAATTTGGTGCAATTGGCAAACACTGCTTACCCAAATGCGATGATGACCGATAAAGGGAATGCCCCTGTAGCCTTGGTGTACACTTCTGAACCCTATGACTTGGAAAGCCAATGGACAGCTAGGGGTAATTTTGATTATCAAATTGTAAATACGAATACCGGAGCCTCTCAATTTTCGATCAAGAAATCAGAATACCTAGATTTAAGTCCTAGCGGCAAATATGCATTTGGTTATAGCAGAATTGATACGACCTGGGTCATTTACAATACCTCGGGTGCAGCTAATAAGGTATTTATAAATAACAAGGGCTTTTACAATGAATTGCACGACTATCCCGATTATCCATGGCCCTATGGCCTTGCCGGATTTACTGAAAATGACCAAACCATTGTGCTTTATGACCGGTATGACCTGTGGGAGTTTGACCCAAAAACAGGCAAAGGCTCACGCATAACAAAAGGTAGAGAGGCCAAGCTGAGGTACCGCTATCAGCAATTAGATCATGATGAGCGTTTCTTGGACCCAAGGAAAGACTGGCTGCTACATAGTTTTGATGAAACAACAAAAAATTCTGGTTATGTAGCGTACAACCCCAAAAGCAAAAAATTAACTCCACTACTTTCAGGTCCCTATAACTACGGCAATATGAAAAAGGCAAAGTTGAGCGATCAACTGTTGTTTACGAAAGAATCGTTCCAAGTTTTCCCTGATCTATATACCACCAACATGGATTTTAAAAATGTCACGAGGCTAAGTGATGGTAATCCACAGCAAGCTGATTATAATTGGGGTTCGATTGAGTTGATCAATTGGAATTCCTTGGATGGGAAAGAACTTTCTGGGATGCTCGTAAAGCCCGAAAATTTTGACCCCAGTAAAAAATACCCCTTACTGGTCAATTTTTATGAACGTAGTTCAGATCGGCTGCATAGCCATAGAATACCCAGGGCCGAAAGATCATCCTTGAACTATAGTTTCTATACGAGCAGAGGCTATGTCATTTTCAATCCAGATGTGCACTACCGCGTCGGTTATCCGGGGGAAAGCGCGTATAATTGCGTGATACCAGGAGTCACGTCCTTAATCGAAAAAGGCTTTATAGACAAAGATAACATTGGGGTTCAAGGCCATAGTTGGGGCGGATATCAAATTGCGTATTTGGTAACAAAAACAGATATATTCAAGGCCGCGGAAGCGGGTGCCCCGGTACCGAATATGATCAGTGCCTATGGCGGTATCAGATGGGCCACCGGCCTAAGCCGACAATTTCAATATGAACACACCCAGAGCAGGATAGGAGGAACCCCTTGGGAGTATCCCAGTCGTTATATAGAGAATTCGCCAATATTCAATATAGATAAGATCAATACCCCTTTATTGGTCATGCACAATGACGCGGACGGGCATGTGCCTTGGTATCAAGGAATCGAGTTCTTTGTTAGCCTACGCAGGTTGGGCAAGCCTTCATGGTTCTTGAACTACAATGGGGAGCCACATTGGCCTTTAAAATTACAGAACAGAAAAGATTTTAATATTCGAATGGCACAGTTCTTTGACCATTATTTGAAGGGAGCACCGAAGCCCATGTGGATGGAACGTGGTGTACCAGCCATGGAAAAAGGAATCAATCAAGGATACGAATTGATGGAATCGGGAAAAAATTAGGGTGCCCTATTCAATTAGCCCAGACCAACATCCAACGTCATCATAACGATAAACCCACCAATAAAGCCCATTACGGCTACATCGGAATGTTTGTCTTGTTGTGTCTCCGGGATTACTTCTTCCACAACGACAAAAATCATTGCTCCGGCAGCAAATGCCAAGGCATAGGGCAAAATGGGCTGAAATGTCATTACTGCCCAAGCACCGATTACCGCAGCTATTGGTTCAACAGCGGCAGATGCCTGCCCGTACATAAAACTTCTTCTTCTCGTTAACCCTTGTCTTTTTAAAGGCATGGCCACCGCAAAGCCTTCAGGAAAATTCTGTAGACCAATTCCCATTGCGAGGGCTACTGCGCCCCCTATGGTTGCGCCATCAAAACCAGCTGCTACGCCCCCAAACAATACACCTACAGCCAATCCTTCAGGGATATTGTGCAAGGTAATCGCAAGGGTCAACAAGGTGGTTTTATGCCAGGGAGTCTTAATACCCTCGGCTTCCCCTTCCTTAAAATTGATATGTAGGTGTGGCAATACCTTATCCAAACCAAAAAGGAAAAGGGCCCCAAGGAAAAATCCGACGGCCGCCGGAACTACCTTTTCAAAACCTTCGCCCGGACTCATCTCTATCCCAGGCGCCAAAAGACTCCAAAAGCTGGCCGCTACCATAACCCCGCCAGTAAAGCCCAACATACTGTCCATTACAGCTCTGTTCGGATTTTTGAAAAAGAAGACCAAGGCTGCCCCTGCAGCAGTGAGCCCCCAGGTAAAAAGGGTAGCATAAAGTGCTGCTAGGATTGGATTTATAGATTCAAAATAATCGATTACTTGTTGTAATATTTCAGACATAACTATATACTATTAAGATGATGTTTTCTTTTTATTGTTCGAAATGTAAATCTGTAACCTTCCGGTCAGGTAAAAATCTTGATCGGCATTAATACCCCTTCCTACAATGGTATCGAATTGTATACTAGGCGTTGGGGTCCAGTAGAATGCGGCACTGACAAAATGATTTGGAGAAAGACCATTTGGTATATTCCCTTGAAGTTCTAGGTACGCTCCGCCCAAAGAGCCTATATTTCTTAAATACGTTATGCCATAGACATAAGAAAGATCATCATTGCCAAAATCGGTGCCAAGGTTGTAATTCAGCTGAGACTTTTTCAACGCACCTAAGGTGTGATAAAACCCCGCCTTTAAGGCGAACCCTAACTTGTCCTGTTTAAAGTCAGTACCTCCCGTAGCCGGTAAAAAAACGTCTCCAATAAAACTGACTTTCGGCCATATCCCTTTTTCTTTAAGCAAATCGGCCCCGATACCAATTTGAATTGGGGTATAACCGCTATCAACGCGATCCGGTTTCCTGCCATTTATTCGAACCCCGTTTTGTTGAAAATCGAGACCCAGTCGTATTTCCACTTCATCGGAAAGGCCATATAAAAACAACAATGAGCCTGCGGTATAGCTGGTGCTATTCTGATTTCCCTCCTTGAAATACTCATAGGAGGATGCCAATTCAATCTGTGCGGCACCAGCTGTTGTACTGGTTGGTGATTCCACTACGTCTTGGGCCAAGCAAATGCTAGACACCAAAAGCAATACCGACCACAGTATAAATGAGTCGCTAGCATAAATTCTAGGCGGTAATCTTAAGATATAGGTTGGATGCAATTTGGTTAGATATATGAATTTTTATGTCTTTTACTTGAATATAAAAAGAACCATCGAATTCTTCTTTTTCTAGTATAAGGATCGTATCGCCTAGGGCAATCTTATTCTTGTCCAAGAACTTCAGGAAAGGCGGTGAGGAATCTTTGACCCCAACACAGATCCCACTGGTACCTATGGCAACTTCGTTCAACAATTTCTTAATCGTCTTTTTGAACTCTCCCTTCTTTGATGGAATCGGATCCCCATGAGGATCTACCTCAGGAAAACCCAAATGCTTATCTAGTTGATCTATTAGCTTTTCACTCTTAATGTGCTCAAGCTGCTCAGCCACTTCATGAACTTCATCCCATGAAAAATTGAGTTTTTCAACTAAAAAGACCTCCCAAAGTCGATGCTTGCGTACCAAGGACAGCGCTATTTTTTGGCCATGCTCGGTAAGACTTACCCCTTTATACGGCCTGTAGTTGACCACCCCTTTTTCAGAGAGTTTTTTTACCATATCGGTCACTGAGGAAGGTTTTGTTTCCATCTGTTCGGCCACGCCATTGGTAGACACGGTAGTATTATCCCCCTTGCCCAAATGGTAAATCGCCTTAATATAATCTTCTTCCGATAGTGTCATAAATATAGTACCGAACAAAAATACATTTTTATATGCAAAAACAATTATTTAGACGTATCTAAATAATAATTTAGAACTTTAGTAAAAAAATTGCCAGGACAGCATCGCAACTGGACACCCAATCAAGGCATACGCGGGTTCTTTGGCTTGCGGTATCGATTGAACTGATTATAATGGCTATTTTTGAATGAATTAAGGCAACTTCATTATTGGATAATTCTTCTCAATTTGATCACATCATAATCGGTGCCGGGGCTGCAGGCTTGCTGCTCGCGGATGCCATGTGTAAGGATGAATTTTTTAGGGGAAAGTCAATACTATTATTGGATAAGGATACCAAACAAACCAATGACCGCACCTGGTGTTTCTGGGAAAAAGGCAAGGGTCAGTTCGATGATATCATTTTCAAAGAATGGAAGTACATATTTTTTGCCGGAAAAGAGCTTCGCAAAAGGTGTTCTATAGAACCATACACCTATAAGATGATTCGTGGTATTGATTTCTACGAATCAATTTTAAAAAGAGTAATTAATCATAACGGTATACATTTTCAATTGGGCGAGGTTACTTCAGTCGATGACCGGAAAGAGGAAGTTTTGGTACGCACGACTACTAAAAGCTATCGCGCTAAAAAGGTGTTTAACAGCATTTTTGATTATGAAATGGCAACGCGCCAATCAAAGTACCCTGTATTACAGCAGCACTTTGTGGGGTGGTTTATAAAAAGTGCGCAACCAATTTTTCGAAAAGACCAAGCCACTTTTATGGATTTTTCCATACCTCAAAAAGGGAATACACGTTTTATGTATGTGCTTCCATTTTCAGAAACCGAAGGTTTGGTAGAGTATACTTTGTTTTCTGAAAAACTATTAAAGACAGCATCATATGAAGATTCAATTCAAGAATATATTAAAAATGATCTAGGTTGTTCCGATTTCGAAATACTGGAAAAGGAACAGGGAAGCATACCGATGACCTGCTATGATTTTAAAGAGCACCATTCGCCAAACGTAAGATTTATTGGTACTGCGGGAGGATGGTCAAAAGCGAGCACAGGCTATACCTTTATGAGTACGGTTAAGAAAATACCTATTGTTATAAAATATTTGAAGACAGGAAAGCCGTTGGATGAGTTGAATTTTAAAAATAAATTCTGGAATTACGATTTGCTCCTGTTGGATATTCTTCATCGAAATAATGAATTGGGTGGCGCTATTTTCGAAACCCTTTTTCGGAATAGGGACCCACAATTGATTTTTAAATTTTTAGATGAGGAGACAAGCCTTATAGAAGATTTAAAATACGTAATGGGCTGCCCTAAAGGACTATTCATAAAAGCCCTTTTTAAAAGGCTGTTCTAGGCCTTTCTTCGCATCAGATTTTCGCCAAAATCATGTAAGATCTTTTTCTTGTCCTCGGAGATCGACAATTTCCCCAAAACTTTAAAAGCTTTACTTGTATAATTTTCAATAGCCTTTGTGGTCTGTTCTGCGGCCCCCGTTTCTGTGAAAATCGCTTTTATTTGTGTTATTTTTCCAGAAGGGTCGTTGGGGTGAATTGAAAACATATCGGTGAGCTCTTTTTGCTGCAATTGCGTACCCAACTCCATTGCCTTCAAATAGAGGTAGGTTTTTTTATTCTCTATGATATCGCCCCCGACCTGTTTACCAAACGTTTCTGGATCACCAAAGGCATCGAGCAAATCATCTTGTAATTGAAAGGCAATACCCAAGTTGAGTCCAAATTCATAAATATGCCGCTGTCTTTCAGGCGAAGCTTTGGCGATTATCGCACCCATTTTTAGAGCGGCTGCGACCAGGACGGCCGTTTTGTACTCTATCATTTTCAAGTATTCGGGCACGGTGACATCGTCACGGGTCTCAAAATCGACGTCATACTGTTGCCCTTCACAAACCTCGATGGCTGTTTTGCTGAATAGCTGAGCCAAGCTTCGAAAGAGTTCTCCCTCGTAGTTTTCGAACAATTGGTACGCGGTAATCAGCATAGCATCCCCAGAAAGTATTCCTGTGTTGATATCCCATTTCTCATGCACGGTTTCTTTGCCTCTTCGCAAAGGTGCATCATCCATAATGTCGTCATGTACCAACGAAAAATTATGAAATACCTCGATAGCCAAGGCAGCATCCAAAGCTTTTCTATAGTCGGTTCCGAAGATCTCGGCGGCCAATAGAGTAAGCACTGGGCGAAGCCGCTTTCCTCCGAGTCCCAAGATATAGGTAATCGGTTCGTATAGTTGCGCAGGTTCTTTTGTTGCCGTATTTGCCCTTAAGTACGATATGAAAAACTCACGGTATTGATCAATGGAATGCATAGTAGCAATTTTGATCAAAAATACGTCCAAATTAGCAAACAGGTATTCGTCAATTAGGTGAAGTGAAAACATTCCAAGAAAAAATCCGTAAAAAAATGCAATAGCTTTGAAAAGCTTCGTCTTTATAATTGAAGACCAGATGATAATTAATCTTGAATAGTGTCGGACAATCAAAACCACAATAACCTCAGAACCTTTTTCAGGGATGAATACAATTCCTTAAAAGCGTACACAAAATCACGCATCGACGATTCTGCCGATCGTGACTCTGAGGATATTATTCAAGAGGTAGTGCTTAAAATCTTAAGTCGACCAGAAACGCTTTCACCGATTGATAATATAGCGGGCTTTGTATATCATTCAATTCGCAATAAAATCGTTGATCTGATGCGTACAAAACGAAAAGAGGTAATCAACGAAAATGAATTGGAAAATCGCTTACTAGAGTTTACCGAACTCTTCTATACCAAATCTGATAACACATATTCAGAGGATATGAAAAGCGAACTTAAAAAGGCTATTACCAATCTAAAGCCCAACTATAGAAACGTAATAATGGCTATAGATTTTGAAGGGTACTCGTATAAAGAACTATCTCTGAAAACTGAAATACCCGAAGGCACACTAATGTCAAGAAGACATCGGGCCTTAGCATTATTATTCAAGGAATTAAGGACAAAAAAAGAATATAGGAACTAAAACTATTTTTATGAAAGAGTATGTAGAACACCAAGTAAAGAGCAAAGTGGAGACTTTTTTTAAAGGGTTCGTCAAGGTCATAGTCATGATCTTGGCTGCGATTGTTTTTCTATTGTTGTTAGGCTATGGATTTATGTGGTTGTGGAACTGGCTTATGCCCGAAGTCTTCGGCTTACCCATGTTGAGCTACTGGAAAGCCGTTGGCATCCTATTTATGGCAAAGCTATTATTCGGAAATTTTACTGGGGAACACCACAAAAGACATTCAAAAAAGTCACGCAGAAAATCTAAGAATGGCATGAGGAGCCATTGCCAAAATGACTTCTCAAAATGGGAATACTATGATGAATTTTGGAACACAGAGGGCAAAAGCGCTTTTGAGGCCTTTGTAGAAAGGCAGCAAAATATAAAAGAATAATCGGGACCGAATAAATGTTAAAAAAATGTAAAACTTAGGAAACTATTAAGGTTTTTAAAGTTTCCTGAATTATATTTGTTTCCCAAAATTGGGATATCCCCTAGTGTAATACTAAGAAATCTGGAAAGGAACAGATGAAACAAAAAATTTTAGAAAAGGCGACTGATATGTTCTTGAACTATGGTTTCAAGAGCGTTACAATGGATGATATCGCCAATAAAATGGGCATCTCCAAAAAGACCATTTACGCTCATTACGAGAATAAGACCAAACTTGTAGTCGAGTCGACCAACAATCTCTTTGAGCTAATTTCGAGCGGCATAGATCAGATCTGTTCTATGGAAAAAAATCCGATCGATGAACTTTACGAAATAAAAAAGTTCGTTATGATGAACCTTAAAAATGAAAAGTCCTCACCCCAATACCAGTTGCAAAAATATTATCCCAAAGTACATAATGTATTGAGAAATAAGCATTTTGAGGTAATGAAAGAATGTGTTGTAAGAAACGTGGAAAAGGGAATCGCTTTAGGCATTTACAGAGAAAATCTAAATATAGAATTTGTTGCGCGAATCTATTTTTCGGGTGTTCATAGTATAAAAGATCAACAATTTTTTCCTTTGGAACAGTTCCCAGTCTCCAAATTGATGGATAACTACCTCGAATATCATTTAAGAGGGATCGTTACCCCGAAGGGGCGAAAAAAGTTAAACAAGATCATTAATTCAAATCAAGAATAAATGCGATATTATATTGTAACCCTTGTGGCCATAATGTCTTTTGGGATAGGGTTTTCACAACAAGACGTAGCCGATGTCAAGAGCTTTACATTAGATGAAGCGATTGCTTTTGCACTTGAAAACAATTACAGTGCGATCAATGCAGATCGAGATCTTATCGATGCGCGAAAGCAAAAATGGGAAGTCATTGCCAGTGGCTTGCCTCAAGTTAATGGATCGATAGCATACCAAAACCAATTGAAGCAACCCATCTCCCTAATACCAGGCGAATTTGCGGGAGGTGAGCCCGGTACTTTTGTGCCCATTGTTTTTGGGCAAGCGCAGCAGATGAATGCTACGGCTACCCTAAGACAACAAATATTCGATGGTTCTTATATCGTTGGTGTCCAGGCGACGAAGTCGTTTTTGAGCTATAGCGATAACAATAAGGAAAAAACGCAATTAGAAATCAGAAAAGCGGTTACTGAGGCTTATGGCAATGTCTTATTGGCCGATGAAAGCATCGCCATTCTTCAAAATAACAAGGCCAATTTGGAGAAGAATCTATTTGAAACCCAAAAGCTATTTGAGAATGGTTTAGGTGATGAGGAAAGTGTAGAGCAGCTCCAGATTACCACTACGAACATAGATAATCAGTTGAAAAATGCCATCCGTTTAAGTGAGATTACGCGACGACTTTTGAATTTGGTCATGGGGCTCGATATTGACGCCCCCACTAAACTGAAGCAGAATTTAGATGAACTGGCAGTATTGCAAACAGATTTTGATCTTATCGAAACCGAATTGAATATTGAGAATAATGTAGATTATAAGTTGGCCTTAAACCTTAACGAACAGCGTTTTTTCGAGTGGAAACTAGCCAAAAGTAAGGCGCTACCCTCTTTAAATACATTTATCAACTATGGTACTTCCGCTTTTGCGGATGACTTCAACTTTTTCAATGGAGACCAAACTTGGTTTGATTCCTCTATATGGGGAGTAGATTTGACCATTCCGATTTTTAGTTCTGGTCTTAGAGGTGCTGGTACCAAACGTGCAAAATTGGCTCTTGAAAAGGCAAAGACGCAGCTTACTGAAGCTGAACAGCAAATACGACTTCAAACCAAAATGGCCAAAAGTGATTATACACTGGCAATTGAACAATATCAGACCGCGAAGGATAATTTAAATCTGGCCGAGCGTATTGAAAACAAAAACCAGATAAAATACTCGGAAGGCCTTGCCAGCAGTTTTGAACTCAGACAAGCGCAAACACAATTGTACGCAGCGCAACAAGAATATCTGCAGTCTATGGTAGAGGTCATTAACAGAAAAACAGAATTGGAAACAATATTAAACAACTAGCAATAGCAACACTTAACGCATTCATCATGAAAAAACTACTCTATATTTTGACATTTGGGATCTTACTTTCTTCCTGCGGAGGAGATGGGGAACAAACCGTTGGTGATTTAATCGAGCAGGGCGATTTAGAAAGCCTTCGAGCAAAGAAAAGTGAATTAGGCGAAAAGCAACGAGCAATTGAAAAAGAGCTTGTGATGCTAGACTCCATTATTGCTGTAAAGTCAGGTGAAGAAAAACTGCCACTAATTACCACGCTTACCGCTAAGGGTGAAAAATTCGATCATTATTTAGAATTACAAGGTGCTGTGGAAACTAAAAAAAACGTGCTGATTTATCCTGAAATGGCAGGTACCTTACGGCGGGTTTATGTTGAAAAAGGGCAACGTGTTTCTAAGGGACAACTTCTTGCATCAATAGATGACGGTGGCATGACCAGTCAAGTTTCACAGTTGAAGACACAAGCTGAATTGGCCAAAACGACCTATGAGCGTCAGAAGCGCTTATGGGAACAGAAAATTGGTTCTGAAATTCAGTTTTTGCAAGCCAAGTCGAACTACGAAGCAACAGAAAACGCTGTAAAACAGGCACAGAGTCAACTAGGAAAATCAACGATGAGAGCCCCATTTTCGGGCATTATAGATGACGTTATTAAAGATCAGGGTACAGTCGTCTCACCTGGGCCAGGTGCCGAAGTGTTTCGAATCGTAAACCTTTCGGATATGTACATCACCGTTGACGTACCTGAAAACAACCTTGGAGGCATTACCAAGGGGAAAGAAGCCAAAGTATATTTTCCGGTATTGGGGGATACCGTAGTCTCTAAAATAAGACAAACAGGAAATTTCATCAACCCAAGTAATAGGGCATTTAGTGTTGAGATACCTGTACCCAATGTAAAAGGAACTATTAAGCCCAATCTTTCCGCCAGGGTCAGTTTAAACGACTACAGCAGCGAAAATGCCATTTTAGTTCCTCAAGGAATCATTTCAGAAAATGCAGACGGCGAACAGTACGTTTATGTTGCTATAGAGCCGAACGATGATAAGGCAGTAGCTAAAAGACGCATCATCACTACAGGTAAAACACAGGGAAGCAAGGTTGAGGTACTATCTGGAGTGAACGTTGGGGATCTTTTGATAAAGGAAGGAGCGAGAACAGTGAAAGAAGGTCAAAACGTACAAATCTTAAAGACGGCAAGCAATGAGTAGACAGCAAAAGAACGCCAATAAGGAATTTAAAATAGCATCATGGGCAATTGACAATCCGTCTGTAATCTTTGTGATGATTGCGATTTTGTTGTGGCTAGGTTCTTCGGCCTATCAATCTATGCCGCGAGAGGATTACCCGGAAATCGTAGAAACGAAGGTGTACGTGAGCACTCCTTATCCCGGGAACACCGCAGAAGATATAGAGCGTTTAATTACCGACCCCTTAGAGGATAGACTAAAAAACGTTAGCAATGTAGTTGAAACCAGTTCCACTTCCCAAGAAGATTATTCAATTATTACCGTAGAATTCGATGAGGATATCACGGTCGAACAGGCAAAGCAGAAAGTTAAGGATGAAGTTGATGGAGAAAAATCGAGTGAAGATTGGCCGACATTCAACGGAGCGAAGGTAGAGCCCAATATTTTTGATTTGAATTTGGCCGAGTCATTCCCGATTATGAACGTTAATTTCACCGGGGATTATCCTGTTGAAAAGTTGAAGGATTTTGCCGAATACATGGAGGATGAGATTGAAAATCTTCCACAAATCAAAGAGGTAGACATTCGTGGTGCTCAAAAAAAAGAAGTCGAAGTAGCCGTCGATGTTTATAAGATGATGGCTGCCAAAGTTAGCTTTCAAGATGTAATAAGTGCCATCGGAAATGGGAACATGACCATGTCCGCAGGGAATATCAAAACCAGTGAGCAACGAAGAACGATCCGTGTTCTAGGCGAAATTGAAGACCCAAAGGAACTTAATGAGTTTGTGGTTAAATCAGAGAACGGGGCAGTATACTTAAAGGATATTGCAACGGTTTCTTTCGAGGAGGAGGACAAAACGACCTTTGCCCGTGAATTCGGGGAAAGTGTGGTTATGCTAGATATCAAAAAACGTTCTGGGACGAATACGATCGAGGCTACCACCCAAATTCGAGAGCTTGTGAAGAAAGCACAAGCAGAGTATTATCCACCCGATTTGAACATTTCCATAGCCAATGATTCTTCAGATAGAACCCTTAATCAGGTAGATGATTTAGTCAATAGTATCATTTTCGGGATTATTTTAGTGGTTACCGTTTTAATGTTTTTCCTAGGGTTTCGAAATGCTCTTTTCGTTGGTTTTGCGATACCGATGTCGATGTTCATATCCTTCTTTGTCCTAGATACTTTAGGGGTTCTAATCGATAGTCTCAGCTTTACCTTGAATACGATGGTGCTTTTCGGAATGATTATGGGATTGGGCATGCTCGTTGACAATGGTATTGTGGTCGTCGAAAACGTATACCGCTTGATGAACGAAGGCATGTCGCGTACCGAAGCTGCTAAAAAGGGTATAGGTGAAATAGCGGTACCCATTATAATCTCGACGATTACTACAGTAGCTGCTTTTGTACCACTCGGACTTTGGCCAGGTCTTTTCGGGCAGTTCATGATTTACTTCCCGGTAACGCTATCTGTTGTATTGGGCTCATCATTGTTCGTGGCACTTTTTATGAATTCGATGCTGGTTTCCCAGTATATGGAAATCGGCGATAAGGAAATAGGTCAAAAAGGACTTATTAGAACAACGGTTATTTTGGTAGGCCTAGGTGTTTTCATCTTATTTGTAGGTGGTGCGGCAAGAGGACTTGGAACTGTGATGATTTTTACGGCACTGATGCTCTGGGCTTATAAATATGTAATCAAGGGCGCAGCGAACAGCTTTCAAAACAAGGTCATGCCCCGTTTCGAAAATTGGTATGAACGCCGCATAAAACACGCATTGCGTGGTGGAAATGTGTATTGGTACTTTGGGGTCACCGTTTTGCTCTTGCTCGTTACCTTCATATTATTCGGAATGTCTTTAGGTTCGGGAAGGACAAAAATTGAATTTTTTCCCGAAAATAGTCCGAATGAAGTGTATGTATATATCGAATACCCAGAGGGCACCTCTATAGCCAAGACCAATAAAATTACAAAAGCGATTGAAGATAGGGTGTATAATGTTGTGGCGCGCGAAAAGTATAAAAGAGATGCGGATTACAATTATTTGGTAGAATCTGCAGTCTCCCAAGTTGGCGAGGGGGCAGGAAATCCTCAAACTGATGGTGGTTCGGCTTCTGAAATGCCACATCGTGGAAAAGTCACCGTTTCAATGCGAGAATTTAAGTATCGAAACGGATTGGATACCGAAGAGCTTAGGGGAGCCATTCAAGCGGACCTTACCGGCGTTTATCCTGGTGTTTCGATATCAGTTGAGAAACTTTCCGAAGGTCCTCCTGCCGGGTATCCAGTAAATATTGAACTACAGGGAAAGGACTATGATGAACTGATAAGCGTCGCAGAAGATATTCGCAACTTTCTCAACAGTAAGAGTATACCCTATATAGAAGAATTAAAGATCAACGTGAACAAAAGCAAGCCTTCAATGCAAGTTGTTGTTGATCGTCAAAAGGCCGGGGAGTTAGGTGTTGCTGTCGGCCAGGTTGGCAATCAATTGCGCCGTTCGTTATTCGGTGAAAAAGCAGGGGTTTACAAACTAGATGGCGAAGATTATGATATCAATGTTCGGTTCAATAGTGATATACGTTTTGATAAAAATGCACTCTTTAACCAGAACATTATTTTTAGAGATCAGGCTTCTGGTCAAATCAAGGAGATACCTGTTTCCTCCGTTGCGGCTCAACGCAACTCATCGGGCTTTAGTTCTATTAAACACAGAAATGGAAATCGAGTAGTAACGGTTTATTCTGGTTTGACCGCTGGCGGAAACCCCGCTGCCGTTGTGGAACAGGTTCGAAATGAAATGAAGAACTACAAAGGCATTCCCGATACGGTGAAGGTTGATTACACAGGAGAGATCGAAGAGCAGAATAAGCAAATGAATTTCTTGGTGGGTGCATTTTTTGGAGGTTTGGCATTGATAATGTTGATTCTAATTTTCCAATTCGGAGGGATATCAAAACCCTTGATCATTATGATTGCCATATTCCTGAGTTTTATCGGGGTCTTTGGTGGATTAATGATTACCGGGTGGTCTTTCGTAATCATGATGACTATGATGGGGATAATTTCTCTGGCGGGAATCGTTGTTAATAATGGCGTAGTACTGTTGGATTATACCCAAATTCTCATTGACCGCAAGAAAGTTGATCTTCAAATGAATGATAAAGATCTACTATCTATGGAAGAAGTAACACCGGTAATTACTCAAGCGGGTAAGGCGAGATTGCGGCCGGTAATTTTAACGGCCATTACAACCGTATTAGGACTAATTCCGTTGGCCATTGGATTGAACATTGATTTTTTCTCGCTCTTTACCGATTTTGATCCAAAAATTTATTTTGGAGGAGACAATGTGGTGTTTTGGGGACCCTTAGCTTGGACGGTTATTTTTGGGCTGATCGTAGCGACCTTCCTTACATTGATTATTGTTCCTGTACTTTTTAACATCTCCTATCGAATGAAGACTAAGGTAAGGGGTTGGCGAAATCCTGAATCAAAATTAGGCGAAGAACTATTGAACGAAAAAGTGGAATACGAAACACTTCCTAAGACGGGTACTTCAGATTAGTTACCCTGAACTACGTATATAATTTCGAACGAAAACCCAGTCAATTTTGTCTGGGTTTTTTTAGGCCTTTTGGACAGCAGGTCTCGTTTCCTTTTTCTGGCGCTTTAGCGTATGCCATAGCGAAGCTACGATGAGCCCTGCCAAGAATCCTGCACATGTAAAGACCACTCGCGCGGTAAAATTTTCATAATCCACAGGATCATATCTCATGAGATAGATGGCAGCGGTAACGACGAAAACTATGCACCAATAGCGTACTATATCACTTATAGGCGTATAATTCCTTAATTTATAATTAGGCATGCGGTCTACAAATTGTAGAATGCCGATGGCCCCTAAAAAGCTAAATGCATATTGTAATATGTGATAGAGTGGAATATCCCAAAAGGACTGGCTTAAGTAGGTTACATGCTCTGTTATGAAACCATCGGAATGGGTAAAGGCATCCCAAAATAAATGACTCAAATTACCGACAAGAATTGAGATCAATACTTCCCCATAATTAGATTTGAAATAAGTGAGCCAATCAAAGTGTAAAAAGGGGCGGAATTTTTTTCTAAAATAGTCAGGTAGGTTTTGAATAAGCTGATTTCGAACAATAGTGTGGTAAATCGTTATGCATATCAGGGCCGTGGGTATGTTCAGCCAAAACATAGGCAATAGACCATGGCCATGTACCACATTTGCCTCCAATAGAATAAAAAATTCGAAATCGGGGACCATACTACCCATTATGAGTCCTGAAACCGAAAAAATGCGGCGTTTTAGAAGAGGTAGTATGATAGCAGGATGTGAACCAGTGAATGGCATCGGTAAGATTTTGGGCTTAAGTAACTGTAAAACATCGTCCGGTTTTAGCGGAGCGAAAAGGTTTATATGTATCAGTAACGGTAATGCGCATCAAATTATTTTGTAAGAAAGTACTTTCATATTGATTTTTAGGAATCAATGATAAGTCGGTAGTCATTATGGGATCGTTTCTTAAGAGAGCAAATTATTCGCAAGAATATTGAACAGAACAAGGGTCTCTTGTCTATTAATTATTGGATTATACCTATAGCTCCCTAATAAATCTTCTTAAATTTGCACACTTAAATTTTATTCCGATGTATAGAAGTCATAATTGCGGAGAACTACGCGAATCACACATTAGTCAAGGAGTCACTCTTTCGGGTTGGGTGCACAAAATTCGGGATAAAGGTTTTGTAGCTTGGGTAGATCTGCGCGACCGCTATGGCATAACACAACTGGTTTTTGACGAAGACCGAACTTCTTCCGAATTGTTGGAACAGGCACGAAATCTAGGTCGTGAATTTGTGGTTCAGGTGCGGGGCGAGGTCATTGAAAGAGCCTCAAAAAACCCAAATATACCTACTGGGAATATTGAAGTCTTGGTCGAAGAGGTCGTGGTCTTGAACGAATCTCAAACACCTCCTTTTACTATTGAGGATGAAACAGATGGCGGAGAGGATATCCGAATGAAGTATCGCTATTTAGACATACGTAGAAATCCAGTAAAAGACAGTCTGATTTTTAGGAGCAAGGTCACCATGGAAGTTCGAAAATATCTTTCGGAAGAGGGCTTCATAGAAGTAGAAACCCCCTATTTGATTAAGTCTACCCCCGAGGGTGCACGAGACTTTGTTGTGCCTAGTCGTATGAACGAAGGTCAATTTTACGCACTTCCGCAATCCCCGCAAACCTTCAAGCAGCTCTTAATGGTCGGTGGTTTGGACAAGTATTTTCAAATTGTTAAGTGCTTTCGTGACGAGGACCTACGTGCAGACCGGCAACCAGAATTCACACAGATCGATTGTGAAATGGCTTTTGTTGAACAAGAAGATATTTTGAGTGCTTTTGAGGGGTTGACCAAACATCTGCTTCACGAAATTAAGGGGGTTGATATTGAGACGTTTCCAAGAATGACCTATGACGAAGCTATGAAGCGTTATGGCAATGATAAACCCGATATTCGGTTTGGCATGGAGTTTGGCGAATTAAACGATATCGCCCAGCACAAAGCATTCAATGTATTTAATTCTGCGGAATTGGTGGTTGGTATTGCGGTTCCTGGAGGCAATTCATTCACGCGAAAAGAAATAGATAAGTTAACCGATTGGGTAAAGCGCCCGCAAGTTGGGGCGTTGGGGATGGTCTATTGTCGCTCCAATGATGATGGGAGCTTTAAGTCATCTGTCGATAAATTTTATAGCCAAGAAGATTTGTCTAAGTGGGCCGAGCGCATGGGGGCAAAAGCCGGCGACCTAATGTGCATACTATCGGGTGAACAAAATAAGGTAAGAGCTCAACTAAGTGCCCTTCGAATGGAAATGGCAGAACGTCTAGGTCTTCGAAATCCTGAGGAATTTGCACCCTTATGGGTAATTGACTTTCCCTTATTGGAATTAGACGAGGAAACCGGTCACTACCATGCCATGCACCATCCGTTCACATCCCCAAAACCTGGACAATTGGAATTACTTGATTCAGAACCGGGCGCAGTTCGAGCGAATGCCTATGATTTAGTCCTTAATGGCAATGAAATTGGGGGAGGTTCAATACGTATTCATGACAAGGAGACACAAGCTGTAATGTTCAAACATTTAGGCTTTACACCCGAAGAGGCAAAAGCGCAATTTGGCTTTCTAATGGATGCCTTTCAATATGGTGCTCCGCCACATGGGGGTATCGCTTTTGGATTGGATAGATTGGTGGCCATTTTGGGCGGTCAAGAAACCATTCGAGACTTTATAGCTTTCCCAAAGAACAATAGCGGTAGGGATGTCATGATCGATGCCCCTTCTCCAATTGATTCAGCACAACTGAAGGAATTGAATTTGAAGATAGATCTTTGAAAAACAGCTTTTTACCTCATGTTGTACAGACACAAAATTCACGCTTCATCGATAAACCGATGTATTTTTTTCAGACATTATTGATGCTGAATTGCGCTTTAAACGATATTTAAAACCGTTTATCTATTATTTTGCGACATTCGTCGCCATACAGCTACATTCGAAGCTTGAAATATAAAAATCCGCCAATGAAGATATAGTGCATCCAAAACTTCAATTCATTTGATGAACAAGTAATGTTTTTGAAACATCATGTATGTTTGTTCAAGTTAATTTTAGTTCTTGTTATAAGCCAGTTTTTTTTAGAATTATGACCAAACCAAAAAAATTCAAAAAAATGCTTTAAACCTCAAAGCTATCTCCCCCAGATTCCCCTGAGCTACTAATTTTTTTCATCTGAATTTTTGTCTTCTATTACGAGAGGAAGACTACGTTTGTGAACTTCTAAAAATTGTTTCAACAAGGCAATGCGTATTGCACTTTGAGCAGATTGCTCTCTATGTCATAGTAGTTTAAATGAAAATTAAAAATAACATTTCCGATGAATTCAAAGAATAGATTCGTACTCATTAACCTTTTGGCTTTTGAATTCGTGCTACTGAATGCAGTATTGATCACTTACTTGGTTTTTGGGTTATCAGATTTTTCGTTTAATGACCCAACTTTTTTACTCAATTTGGGGCGACTGGCAATAATCTATAATTTGAGCTGGTTGTTTATTATTCTTTGGATCAGGGATAATGAGTTCTACTTTAATCCCGATTATTTTTATTTCAAGAGTATTTTCACGTGCATGTTCTTTTTCGTGGGCTTTGTGATTTCTTTGGTGTTCTTGTTTAAAATGACCTATTTTAATCGCTCTACCTTTATCATACCGATTTTTATATTCTCCTACCTCAACTTAATCGGGCACAAGTACTTTTTGAAATTCTTAAAGAAAAAGGGATCCCATCTTTTTTCTGATACCCTTCTTATCGGATCTGGTTACGAAGGTACTAACCTCAAGGGCTTTACAAACGCCATGACACAGTACGGTTATAATATTCTGGGCTACCTAGAAAACAGGGATGAGAAACAGAAAAATGAATTCGATTTAAGAATCTTCGGGAACATTAATGACTTGTCAAATGTTTTAGCCGATCACTCGATCGATGAGATATTTATTGCCATGTCTGAGATGAGCCATGAGAAAATTGCAGAAACTATCAAAATAGCAGATAATCATGGTGTAAGGGTGAAACTCATACCTGAGAATCCCCTATTGATGTCAAAAAATTACAAGGCTATGGCCATGGGAGACCTTGCTGTTTTTAAACTCAGACAATCACCACTCGATAATTTTAGCAAAACTATTCTAAAGCGCATGTTCGATTTTTGCTTTGCGTTGTGGATTATTATTCTTGGTTCTCCAATATTTTTGCTTATCGCGATTTTGATTCTTATCGATTCCAAGGGGCCTGTGCTATATACGCCCAGCAGAAAAGGGGAGGCGGGCGAGACGTTCAAATGCTATAAATTTCGAACGATGTCGGTATGTGATAACCCTATGAACGGCACGCAGTCAACTATTGTGAACGACCCGAGGATAACCCGGGTAGGCAAATGGTTGCGAAAATTGGATTTGGATGAATTACCACAGTTTTTCAATGTTCTACGAGGAGAGATGAGTGTAATTGGGCCAAGACCTCACAGAATCAATCTACAGAACGACTTTAGAAAAACGGTTAATGACTATATGGTTAGAAGCTATATCAAACCAGGAATCACTGGTTGGGCCCAAGTCAACGGATGGCGTGGACCCACTGTAACCGATGAACAAAAGAATGAGCGCGTATACCATGATCTTTGGTACATAGAAAACTGGAGTATTTGGCTCGATCTTAAAATTATATTCCTCACGATTTTTGGGAGCCACCACAAAAAAGCATTTTGACGTTTAAGCGTTACCGTTCAACTCATTTAGAGTGATTTCAAGCAAAAGTAGCAGTACATTTAACATTTAGAACACGTACGTAATCGTTTCTATAAAGAAAGGTGAGTGCAAAAACATAAGTGTGTACTATTAATTTGAAATGTAATGAGGAAAGAGTCCAAAACTGATCCGTTCGTCGGATCACATTTAAAAAGCACCTTCAAAGTGACCAATAAACTGAGCAAACTATTTATGCTAGTGCTATTGGTGAGCTTATCATCTTGTTATACTTCTAAACAGGTTGATTATTTGCAGACGAACAAACAAAAACTCCGGATACCGGTAATTGCCACAAAATATAAGATTCAGCCTAATGATGTATTGAGCGTAAAAGTTCAAAGTAGGGACCCTGAACAAGCAGAATTTTTTAACATATCGGCAATTGAAAACAATAATATTGAAGCCAACCCTGCATCGCTGTATCTAACAGGTTATACCGTAAATCGTGAGGGAATGATCAATCTGGCTATTGTAGGTTCATTGAAGGTCAGTGATCTTACTGTGGAAGAAATCAGGGATTTGGTCCAAACTGAGATTGACAAGTATCTTTTGAATGCAACGGTTTCGGTTAAATTGACCAGTTTTAAGGTCTCGGTTATGGGTGATGTGAAAAACCCAGGCACCTATTACATTTACAATACTCAGGCGACCATTTTTGAGGCCTTGAGTACGGGTGGGGATTTAAATATTTCCGCTAAACGAAGAAATGTAAAATTGATTCGGCAAAATGGAGATGAGTCTGTGGTCGTTAGCTTAGATCTTACCGATCCCTCAGTAATTCAATCCCCATATTATTTTTTACATCCTAATGATGTAATCTATGTGGAGACTTCCAAACCCAAACTGGTTCAGAATAATTTAGGAATACTAACCTTGATTTTGACGGCAGTATCAACGACCGTTCTTATTTTGAACTTCACTTCGAAGTAAGAATAGGAATTTGTATAATCATTAACTTACCCATTTCGAATAACGATTTCAACATTTGATTTTTGCCCAAAATGAAAAAGAAAAAGAACAAACATATTGGCACGCAACAAGAGGTTAATTTGAAATCATTCTTTCAAAAGATATATAAACACAAACTACTATTCTTATCGAGCATTGCTTTATGTGTAGGCTTGGCCTTGGGTTACATTTTTATTGCGACACCTAAATACGAAGTTTCAACATCTCTCTTGATTGATTCTTCAGGGAGCAACCGTGTTTTAGGCGAAAGTAAATATGTTGAAGGCGGCGTGAGTCTAATTGAAATGGAAAAGAATTTATATAATGAAATAGGCATTATTAAATCCTTTAGTCTTATTAGTCAAACTGTAAAAGACCTAAACTTCGATGTTACCTATTATTCGGGAGCATGGCCCAAAAAAATGGAGCACTATGGCTATTTTCCATTTACTACAATCCTCTCTGAAGACAAGGCGCAACTTTATGGGGTCCCTTTTAAAATAGAAATAATTTCTAACGAGAGGTACAAATTATCTGTTGAAGGCAAAGATTTTGTGGTTTCAAATCCTTCGAATGGTTCCCAGCACAAGGTAAGTAGGGATTTGGCATTCTCCGAGATTTACAAATTTGGCCAGCGCGTTGAACACGACTACTTTAGTTTTACATTGCAAAGACCAGATTATAAGGTGAATGCAGGTGATTTTGAAGGAGATTTAAGTTTCGTAGTACATAACCCAACAGGAATTGCAAATTTTTACATGGACAATCTTGCCGTCAATAATATTGACATTCAAGCGAGTATATTTAAAATAGCATCTACTGGTAAGGTAATTGATAAAGAAGTTGATTTCTTAAAAAAGCTGACTGAAAACTATATAGAGAATAAGCTTGTTTCGAGAAATAAAATCGCAACAAGCAAAGAGGCGTTTATTCAAAATCAGCTTAAAGAGATATCAGATTCGTTGGTAAAGGTCGAAGCAAAGCTTGAAAAATTCAAAAAGGGAAAAAACGCTCTTGACTTAGGTGAAACAGCCAACAATGCAATGGATCAAACTCAAAAACTGCAGGTTAGACGTGCAAAAATTGGAATAGACCTAAATTTTTACAATACCCTTATACAGAGTATTGAGGAGAATCGCAATGGAGATGAGTTTGTTATTCCCACCGCTGTGGGAATAGATGATCAGCTGATTAATGCAAATATTTTGGAGCTTAAAGAGCTGTATGCCAAAAGGTCTAAGAAGAAGTTCTTCGTGACCAGTAACAATGAGGAAATGCAAATCTTAAATAAGCAGATTGATCAATCTACAGACTTATTGCTCAGTAATTTGCGTAACGCTATAAAAACTTCCGAATTCTCATTGCAAAGAGTAAATGCACAATTGTCAAATGTAGGGGGGCTCATAAGTGATTTGCCCACCCAACAAAATCAATTGTTGACCATTCAAAGACAAAGTACCTTGTATGAGAATCTTTTCAATTACCTGAGTCAGGAGCTTGCCAAAACAGGTATCGCCAGAGCTGAGAGCACTTCAGATACTAGGGTTCTAGATGAGGCAAGAATGGTAGGTGACGGCCCGGTTGCTCC
>CALIJE010000012.1 GCA_938017825.1 uncultured Flavobacteriaceae bacterium | reverse complement strand
TGTTTGACCTATATAATAAGACAAATCAGAATCACTTTGAAGTATATAAACAACATACATTTTAAAGAACTTAGAGTTCAGGTGACAGGCAGTCCCGAGTACTCGGGATAACCAACTGAACTACCAGACCAATGATTTTATCTCCTAAAAGACCCTCGCAACAGCGAGATTCAAATCTTGCTCAAATGCTTTTACAAAGCAGGTGCAAATATAAATCGATATTTCTATTGCACAAACTATTTCTTTTAAAATAAAGGCTGCTACAGGAATTTTTGTCGTTCGGTCATGTACGTATTGAAAATCTTGGAGAAATCGGCCCTGACATCGACCTCAACGTACTTGATGCGGTATTGTGCGCATTTCATTTTTAAGGCCTCAAAGTAGTCCCCCACGCTTTTCTCATAGGCCTCCTTAATTGTATCGGCATACAGATCAATATGTTCCCCTGTCTCTACATCAATAAATCGCTTGGGTGTATTTTCAAAATTAAAATGGGCCTCTTTGTCGGCATCCAACAAATGAAAAAGAACCACTTCGTGCTTGTTATACTTCAGATGACGCAAGGCATCGAACAACTTTTCATCATCAGAGCCGGTCTCGAACATATCCGTAAACAAGAAAATGAGGCTCCTACGCTTTATTTTTTCCGCAATAAAATGCAAATAGGTATAGGTCTCCGTTTTTTGCGCCGGCTGTGCCTGTTGGCTTATTTCCGAAAGCTTGGCCAACAGCATCTGATGATGCCGCTCACTTCCTTTTTCCGGAGCATAAAATTCATACGCATCAGCATATATGCTTAGCCCTACGGCATCGCGCTGCCGCTTTAGAATATTCATCAAGGCCGCAATGGCCAACACCCCAAAACCGATTTTGTTCAGATCGCCCAAGGCCAAATTCGTTACCCTTGGGTAGTACATCGAGGCCGAACTATCCAAGATCATATGGCACCTGAGGTTCGTTTCCTCCTCGTATCGCTTCGTATAGAGCTTATCGGTTCGTGCAAATAACTTCCAGTCTATATGCTTTGTGCTTTCGCCGGTATTGTAAATCTTGTGCTCGGCAAACTCGGCAGAAAAACCATGAAACGGACTCTTATGAATTCCGCTAATAAAGCCCTCGACCACCTGGCTGGCCAAAAGTTCCAAATTCTGGAAGAGTGTAGCATTATTTAATTGAGACTGCAAATTCATAGGACTAAGATAGGCATAATTGAAGTGGACTCGTACAGGTAGTCGGGAGACGAATGTAGAAAGATGACGAGACAGCAGCCAACAAAAAAATCCCGCCGGTTGGCAGGATTCTTGAAATTTTAAGAGCAGTATGTTTTACAATACCGCATCGATAGCGTCGGTGTATACTTTCTTAGGTGAAACACCTACTTGTCGGCTTACGATTTCACCATTTTTAAAGACCAATACGGTAGGGATATTACGCACTCCGTATTTGGCGGCGAATTCTTGGTTTGCATCTACATCTACCTTTCCTACAACTGCTTTGCCTTCATACTCATCGCTCACCTCATCTATTACCGGGCCTACCATTCTACATGGTCCGCACCAAGCAGCCCAAAAATCGACTACTACTGGTTTATCACTTTTTAATACTACTTCGTCAAAAGTAGCATCTGTTATTTCTAATGCCATTTTGTTTAGTTTTATAATTACACAAAGTTAGTCAAATATTATGCCTATTCCTTACTAACGCATTATTCGTTTTGGCTATTGCCCCATCGACCGAATTTATTGGTGTCGCCTTGATCTAATTCAATTTGTAGTGCACCTCGTTTTCGGCCAAAGTGGTGAGCAATTCGCTCGTTATTTGAACCTTTTGCTTTCTGCTCGATAAATTCACCTTTATCTTCTCCTCCATCTCATAAACCACGAAATTCAACATATGGTTGCCTTTATGGGAAACCAAGGTGTCTTTTAATGCACGCACCTTCTCCTCCTTAAGATTGTTGATGTCCAATTTGATCGTCAACTTTTTGGCATAGGCATCCATCACTTCTTGCAATAACATAAAGCTATTGTACTGCATTCTAGGGTTGCCTTTCTTGCCCGTATCGCGATTTACCCATCCATCGCGTATATATGCCTTCACATATAGGAAGGAGTTGATCATAAGGAAATGTCGAAACTTCAGGTATTCCTCCCCAAAAATTCGGAATTCATGGGAATCGGTATAATCCTCCATCGTAAAGAGCGCCCATCCTTTTCCATTTTTTGAAATACGATGTTGCACATCGGTAATGACCCCGGCAAAAGAGAGCTCTTTGTTCACATAGTTTTCCAGCTCGTTCGCATACGAAACACTGGCATTGCAAAAAGCGCTGATTTCGGTTTGAAAATCGTCTAAGGGATGACCCGAAATATAAATGCCGACCACTTCTTTTTCCCTCCGTAGTTTTTCCATGGTACCCCACTCCTCACAAGGTGGCACCACCGGCTCAGGTATTTGGGCCTCACTGATCCCCCCGAACATATCCATCTGGGAAGAATTTTTGTTCTCTTGATATTTTGCAGCCGATTTGATCACCTTTTCCAAAAAGGTAATGCTATCCCCCTCGGTATGAAAATACTGTGCCCTATGGGTACTTCCAAAAGAATCGAAGCCACCGGCAACGGCAAGATTTTCAAATGCCTTTTTATTCGCGGCCCGAAGATCAATGCGTTTTGCCAGATCAAAAACCGAAGCGAACTGCCCGTCTTCCTTTCGATTGCCGACGATCGTTTCTACCGCAGAACGGCCAACGCCTTTTATGGCACCCATGCCAAAACGCACGGCCCCTTCTTTGTTCACGGCGAATTTATAGTACGATTCGTTGACATCAGGCCCCAAAACTTCCAAGCCCATTCGCTTGCATTCCTCCATAAAGAAGGTAACCTGCTTAATGTCGTTCATATTATTGCTCAGTACCGCTGCCATATACTCGGCCGGGTAATGCGCTTTCAAATAGGCCGTTTGATACGCGATATAGGCGTAACATGTAGAGTGGCTCTTATTAAAAGCATAAGCCGCAAATGCTTCCCAATCCTTCCAGATCTTTTCAAGTGTTTCTTTAGGATGCCCATTGGCCGCGCCCCCTTCCAAAAATTTGGGCTTCATTTTTTGCAGGACGGCAAAAATCTTTTTCCCCATGGCCTTGCGCAAAACATCGGCCTCGCCTTTCGAGAAACCGGCCAGTTTTTGGGAAAGCAACATCACCTGCTCCTGATAGACCGTAATACCATAGGTCTCCTTCAAATATTCCTCCATATCGGGAAGGTCGTATTTGATTTCCGCCATCCCGTTCTTGCGCTGAATGAAATCTGGAATATATTCCATAGGACCCGGGCGGTACAAGGCATTCATGGCAATGAGATCATCGAATACCGAAGGCTTTAAATCCTTCAGGTGTTTTTGCATTCCGGGAGATTCATATTGGAAGATTCCCACCGTATCGCCCCGCTGAAAGAGCTCATAGGTTTTTTCATCATCGAGCGGAAAATCGTCGGGAACCAAGGTAATGCCATGTTTGGCCTTTACGATCTTGACCGTGTCTTTGATCAGGGTCAAGGTTTTCAATCCCAAGAAATCCATTTTCAGCAAGCCTGCACTTTCTACGACCGAGTTATCGAATTGGGTGACATATAAATCGGAATCCTTCGCGGTCGCAACAGGTACAAAATTGGTAATATCATCGGGCGTAATGATCACACCACAGGCATGTATTCCCGTATTGCGTACAGAGCCTTCCAAGGTGCGGGCCATTTTTAAGGTCTGCCCTTCCAGGTCATCCCCTTCCGAAATATTCAACAGTTGATTTACCTTTTCCAAATCATCGGAGCGAAACTTTTTCTTTAACTCCGCTTCCGTTTTTCCAAAGATCTTTCCCAATTTCGACATGGTAGGAATCAACTTTGCAATGCGATCGGCATCACCGAGGGGCAAGTCCAATACACGAGCCGTATCGCGAATCGATGATTTTGCGGCCATGGTGCCATAGGTGATGATCTGTGCCACTTGGTTAGATCCATACTTGTTGATGACATAATCCATGACACGACCGCGACCTTCATCATCAAAGTCAATATCGATATCGGGCATGGACACCCTATCCGGATTTAAGAATCGCTCAAAAAGCAAGTCGTACTTTAACGGATCTATGTTGGTAATCCTCAAACAATAGGCGACTACCGAGCCTGCCGCAGAACCCCTTCCGGGGCCTACCGAGACATTCATATTCCGTGCCTCTCTAATAAAGTCCTCGGTAATCAAAAAGTAGCCCGGGTAACCAGAATTTTCGATGGTTTGCAACTCAAAATCCAAGCGCTCCTCAATTTCCGGGGTAATTGTTTCATACCGTTGTTTCGCTCCTTCATAGGTGATGTGTCGCAAATAGGCATTCTCGCCCCGGTTGCCACCGTCCTCGTCTTCGGGCACTTTAAATTGCTCGGGGATATCGAATTTGGGCAAGAGCACATCACGGGCAAGTTCGTAGCCTTCGATTTTATCAAGAACTTCCTGTAGGTTCAAAATAGACTCCGGAAGGTCTTTGAACAAGGCCTTCATTTCATCCTGCGACTTAAAATAGTACTCTTGATTTGGCAAACCGTAGCGATATCCGCGTCCCCTGCCGATCGGTGTGGCCTGTTTTTCCCCGTCTTTTACGCAGAGAAGAATATCATGGGCATCGGCATCTTCTTTGGCGCAGTAATAGGTGTTGTTTGTGGCCACCATTTTCACCTGATGCGTTCTTGCCATTGGGATCAAAACCTTATTGACCCGATCTTCATCTTCTTGCCCATGCCGCATTATTTCAACGTACAGGTCATCACCAAACTGCTCTTTCCACCAGACCAATGCTTCCTCGGCCTGCTTCTCCCCTACATTCAGAATCTTTCCGGGCACCTCACCATATAAATTCCCGGTAAGTACGATAAGATCGTCTTTATACTGTTCAATGATCTTCCGATCAATTCGCGGCACATAATAAAACCCCTCCGTATAGGCAATCGAAGACATTTTGGCCAAGTTGTGGTAGCCCTTTTTGTTTTTCGCCAGCATAACGATCTGGTAGCCGTAATCTTTGACACTTTTGTTGGTATGGTCGTCACAAACGAAAAATTCGCAACCGATTATCGGTTTGATCTCTTTTTCAGAGGGTTCCTCACCTTTTTCAACAGCCTCTGCATTTCGCGCAGCCACCCCTTTATTATAGCCTTTTATCTCGCGTACAAAATGAAAGGCACCCATCATATTTGCATGGTCGGTTATCGCCACGGCGGGCATTTTGGCATCTCCAGCAGCCTTCACCAGATCGCGCACGGCAATCGTCGATTGCAGTACAGAGAATTGGGAATGGTTATGCAAATGCACGAATGTTGCATGTTCAAGAGATTGAATATTCTCCTTGATTTCCGTTTCCGAAATTCCACCGGTGTCTTTTTCCCAAAGTGCATCCGCAATTTTTTGCGAGGCCTTTTTTAGATTGATGTGCTTGAGTCCGAGCAGGGGAATTGGTTTCGGATTGGCCTCTGAAAACCGTTCAAAATAGTCGGGTTCTACATCTAACTTTTCCTTGGTAAAGTGTTTTCTTCGGATGAGTTCCAAAAAACAGCGCGTGGTCGCCTCCACGTCGGCGGTTGCATTATGAGCCTCGGCAAAGGGTTTCCCGAAAAGGTATTGATGCAGCTCGGTCAAGGTCGGCAGCTTAAACTTGCCGCCCCTACCACCGGGAATCTCACAAAGTAAGGCCGTTTCCTCGGTACAGGTATCCAAGACCGGAAGCTCGAGCAACGGATTTTCGATTCCCAAGCGATGAAATTCAGCACCCATGATATTCAGATCAAAACCAACATTCTGGCCAACGATAAACGTGGTCTTGGCCATGGCGGTATTGAACTTTTCCAAAACCGTAGCCAAGGGAATTCCCTTTTGTGTGGCCAATTCGGTAGAAATACCGTGGATCTTTTCAGCATCATAGGGGATATTGAAACCTTCTGGCCGTACCAAATAATCTTGGTGCTCCAACACATTCCCCATGGCATCGTGCAACTGCCAAGCGATTTGGATACAGCGCGGCCAGTTGTCGGAATCCGTTATGGGCGCATTCCAATTCTTAGGCAGGCCGGTTGTTTCAGTATCAAATATGAGGTACATAGGATTTCAAATAAACAATAAAAAAGTGTTGCTAAAAATAGGCAAAAGCAAAGGGATTTGGGGCACCGAGTTTTTAGGAGTTATCAACTTTGCCCTTGAACATTAATATTACACAAACTGCTGGTGTATTTAGTAAAATAAAGTATATTTGCAACCGCTTTTAAGCGAATTAGAATTAATAACCAGGGTCGGGCACCCTACAAATTAATGTGATATGCCAGTAAAGATTAGATTACAGAGACACGGTAAAAAAGGAAAACCTTTCTATTGGGTAGTTGCCGCCGATAGCCGTTCAAAGAGAGATGGTAAATTTTTAGAGAAATTAGGAACCTACAATCCGAATACCAATCCGGCGACAATCGATTTAAATGTTGACAATTCTGTTCAGTGGTTACAAAACGGTGCACAGCCGACCGATACCGCTAGGGCTATTTTATCATATAAAGGCGTGATGATGAAGCATCACCTCTTGGGCGGTTTGCGCAAGGGCGCTTTGACCGAAGAACAGGTAGAGGAAAAATTCGCTGCTTGGTTAGAGGAAAAAGCCGGAAGAATCGCTGCCAAAGTAGGTGGTTTGGACAAAGCCAAGGCCGAGGCCAAAGCCGCAGCGCTTAAAGCGGAAAAAGAGGTCAGTGAAAAACGAGCATTGGCCGCAGCGGAAGCTGAGTTGCCTGAGACTCCTGAAGCTGATGAGGCAACAGCAGAAGACGCTGCCGAAACTCCTGAAGCTGCCGTAGAAGCAGTGGAAACGGCAACCGAAGAAGTGGCTGAAGAAACAGCTGTAGCCGAAGAGGCCGTAGCTGATGCTGCCGAAGGTACCGAGGAAAAAGAAGAGGCTGCTGCAGCTTCTGAAGAAGAGTAATAGCCTTTTAAACGATGCGAAAGGAAGACTGTTTCTACCTAGGCAAAATCGTTTCAAAATATAGTTTCAAGGGTGAGGTACTGGTAAAACTAGATGCCGACGAGCCCGAACTTTACGAAAATATGGAATCAGTTTTTGTTGCAATGCGCGGCAATCTGGTTCCATTTTTTATTACAAAATGCCGATTGCACAAATCGAGCCTGTTGCGCATAAAATTCGAAGATGTCACTAACGAAGATGATGCCGACAAAATTATGGGGTCAGAACTTTATCTTCCGCTTTCATTTTTGCCAGAACTTACCGGCAACAAATTTTACTTCCACGAAGTGATCGGGTTTACGATAATCGATGCGATTCATGGCGATATTGGAATCATAAAAAGTGTGAACGACACCACTTCCCAAGCACTTTTTGAAGTCGAAAAAGGAGACAAGCAACTACTGATTCCCATCAACGACGAAATTATCACCACCGTAGACCGCGAGAAGCAAACTATTTTTGTATCGACCCCTGTGGGCTTGGTCTCTTTATATTTGGACTAATACTGCGTCTTGGTGATCCAGGCGCCCCTTTTCAAAACATTCTCTACCTTTAAAAAATCAACGCCCGCGTTCATGATCCGATTTTTAGTTGCCATTTTTGCCGTGATTCTTTTTGGCTGTGGGGAACCCCACCCTCAAGAAGTGAAACGCCCGCCCAATATCGTTCTCATTTTTACGGATGACCAAGGTTACGGGGATGTAGGTGTTTACGGGGCGCATGATATCAGCACCCCTAATTTAGACCGCATGGCCAAAACCGGAGTGCAATTGAGCAGTTTTTATGCCGCACAGGCCGTTTGCTCTGCCTCAAGAGCCGGCCTACTTACCGGTTGTTATCCCAATCGTATCGGTATTCACAATGCCATGATGCCCAATAGCACGAAGGGACTCAACCCTTCAGAAACCACCATTGCGGAGATGCTACAAGATATCGGCTATGCAACCGGAATATTTGGGAAATGGCACTTGGGAGATCATCCCGATTTTATGCCGAATAAACATGGGTTCGACGAGTGGTTCGGCATTCCCTATTCTAACGATATGTGGCCATACCATCCGCAACAAGGACCCGTTTTCGACTTTCCCGATTTGCCCTTATATGAAAACGAAGTCGTTATCGATACCTTAACCGAACAATCGCAATTTACCACCCAGATTACCGAACGAAGTATCGATTTTATTCAGCGCCATAAAGACAAACCCTTCTTTTTGTATGTACCCCATCCGCAACCCCATGTACCCCTGTTCGTTTCAGATAAGTTTAAGGGAAAATCGGATAGAGGTCTGTATGGGGATGTGATCATGGAATTGGATTGGTCTGTCGGAGAAATCATCAATAGCCTAAAAGCCAACGGACTTGAAGATAATACCATAGTCATCTTTACCTCCGATAACGGTCCGTGGCTATCTTACGGCAACCATGCCGGCAGTGCCCGGCCCTTGCGGGAAGGAAAAGGAACAGGCTGGGAAGGCGGCCAACGCGAACCCTTTCTACTGCAGTATCCTAAAAAATTGACCGGCGGCAAGGTCATTGACGCACCTGTTATGGCCATCGATATTCTCCCGACCCTCGCCGAATTAACGGGCGCCACCCTTCCTGAGCTGCGCATTGATGGCAAAAACGTTTGGAGCGTAATCAGCGGGGAAACAACAGCGGGCCCTCAGGAAGCATACTTCTTTTACTATCGGGTCAACGAACTCTTTGGCGTGCGCTATGGCAAATGGAAACTTTATTTTCCACATCGGTATCGCACTATGACGGGGCAAGAAGCGGGCACGAACGGCCTACCAGGGGAATACAGGATGGTCGACCTGGAAGCCATAGAACTATACGATGTGGTCAACGATATTGGGGAGACCACGAATGTTGCCGCAGAAAACCCCAAGGTGGTCGAAAAAATAAAGCTCTTGGCCAATACCATGCGCTCGCGATTGGGCGATTCCTTATTGGACTTGGAAGGTTCGGAAACTAGGCAGGCAGGAACAGTAAAATGAACAAACCATTCAAATTCAAGCAATTTTCGGTGCATCAAGACCAGTGCGCCATGAAGGTAGGCACCGATGGGGTGCTCCTCGGGGCATGGACATCCTTGACAGCAACTCCAAACAACATATTGGATATTGGCGCCGGCACGGGCCTTATTTCCCTGATGTTGGCACAAAGAGGCTTGGCCGAAAATATAGAGGCATTGGAAATTGAGGAAGCTGCCTACGAGCAATGTGTTGACAATTTCGAAGCATCGCAATGGGCAGAACGCTTGTTTTGTTATCATGCAGGTTTGGATGAGTTCGTTGACGAAATCGAAGAATCCTATGACCTCATTGTATCTAACCCTCCCTTCTATTCCGAAAATGTAACCAGCGGCAGTACGGCCCGAGACGACGCACGACAAAACAAATCGTTGCCCTTCGATGAATTGGTTTCGGGAGTGGTAAAACTGCTCGCACCAACAGGCCGCTTTGCTACCATAGTTCCTTTCAAAGAGGAATCGGCATTTGTTGAATTGGCAGCCGCAGTTCAACTTTTTCCGGATAGGATCTTAAGAGTTAAGGGGAATCCGTCTGCAGAAATCAAAAGAAGTTTGTTGGAATTCAGC
>CALIJE010000011.1 GCA_938017825.1 uncultured Flavobacteriaceae bacterium | reverse complement strand
TCCACAATCTACTGTATTGATAATTACATCTTGCGACACATCTACCAAACGACGTGTAAGATATCCTGCATCTGCCGTTTTTAAAGCGGTATCTGCAAGTCCTTTACGTGCACCGTGCGTAGATATAAAGTATTCCAAGATGGATAATCCTTCCTTAAAGTTGGAAAGAATCGGGTTTTCGATAATCTCCCCTCCACCAGCGGTAGATTTTTTGGGCTTGGCCATTAACCCACGCATACCGGTCAACTGTCGGATCTGTTCTTTAGATCCCCTCGCACCGGAATCGAGCATCATATATACCGAGTTAAACCCTTGTTGGTCTTCTCTAATTCGTTTCATTGCCAATTCGGTCAACATGGCATTGGTCGAGGTCCACACATCAATAACTTGGTTATAACGTTCGTTATTGGTAATTAGACCCATATTATAGTTGGCCATAATACCATCGACCTGACCGTTGGCATCAGCAATCATTTCATGCTTTTCTTGTGGAATAATAATATCACCAAGACTAAACGACAATCCGCCTTTAAATGCGAATTCGTAGCCCATAGTTTTTATTTTATCCAAAAATTCGGCTGTCGTAGGTACATCGGTTACGGCAAGAATTCTTCCGATAATATCTCGGAGCGATTTCTTGTTCAATACGTCATTAACATAACCGGCCGCCTCTGGCACGACTTGGTTGAATAGTACCCTACCAACTGTTGTCTCAACAATTTGGTCGACCAATTCACCTGCTTCGTTAAAATCTTTGGTACGTACTTTAATTCCTGCATTAAGCTCTAGCATACCTTCGTTGAAAGCAATAACTACTTCTTCATCGGAATAGAACGTAAGCCCTTCACCTTTCACCGGAACCTCTTTTGTTGATTTACGTTCCTTGGTCATATAATACAGACCCAAGACCATATCTTGAGAAGGTACGGTTATCGGAGAACCATTTGCAGGGTTCAATATATTGTGAGATGCCAACATTAACAGTTGCGCCTCCAAAATGGCCTCAGGGCCTAAAGGGAGATGCACCGCCATTTGGTCACCGTCAAAATCCGCGTTGAATGCCGTACATACTAAAGGGTGAAGACGAATCGCCTTACCTTCGATAAGTTTTGGTTGAAAAGCCTGAATACCTAAACGGTGCAATGTAGGAGCCCTATTCAGTAGCACAGGATGACCTTTTAGAACATTTTCAAGAATATCCCATACTACAGGTTCTTTCTTATCAATTATCTTCTTGGCCGACTTTACTGTTTTTACAATACCGCGTTCGATCAACTTACGAATCACAAATGGCTTGTAAAGTTCGGCAGCCATATCTTTCGGAAGACCACATTCGAACAATTTCATTTCAGGACCAACGACGATTACCGAACGAGCGGAATAGTCAACACGTTTTCCCAAAAGGTTTTGACGGAAACGGCCCTGTTTTCCCTTCAGGGAATCAGAAAGTGATTTTAATGGTCTGTTCGATTCGGTTTTAACAGCCGATGCTTTTCTAGTATTGTCGAATAGCGAATCAACCGACTCTTGAAGCATACGTTTCTCATTTCTAAGAATTACTTCTGGAGCCTTAATCTCTACCAATCGCTTTAATCTGTTGTTACGAATGATTACCCTTCTGTACAAATCGTTCAAATCGGAAGTCGCAAAACGGCCACCATCCAAAGGAACCAACGGGCGCAATTCTGGTGGAATAACAGGTACCACCTTCATGATCATCCATTCTGGTTTATTCTCTCGATTCTGTTGCGATTCCCTTAATGCTTCCACAACTTGAAGCCTTTTCAAGGCTTCTGTCTTACGTTGTTTTGAAGTTTCTGTATTAGCCTTGTGTCTTAAATCATAAGAAAGCTGTTGCAAATCTATTCTACCCAAAAGATCGATCAAACATTCAGCACCCATTTTGGCGATGAATTTGTTCGGATCAGTATCCTCTAGATATTGATTTTCAGCCGGAATTTCCTCAAGAATGTTCAAATACTCCTCTTCGGTAAGGAAATCCATCTTATTGATTTCTTCACCTTCCGGGCCTTTGGCGACTCCTGGCTGGATGACCACATATCTTTCATAGTATATGATCATGTCCAATTTCTTGGAAGGTAGACCCAATAGGTAACCAATTTTGTTCGGCAACGAACGGAAGTACCAAATGTGTGCTACAGGTACCACCAAGTTAATGTGGCCTACCCTATCTCTTCGCACTTTCTTTTCCGTTACTTCAACTCCACAACGGTCACAAACAATACCGCGGTAGCGAATACGCTTGTACTTTCCACAGGCACATTCGTAATCCTTTACAGGGCCGAAGATACGCTCACAGAAAAGTCCGTCGCGCTCAGGCTTGTGGGTTCTATAGTTAATGGTTTCAGGTTTGAGTACTTCCCCTCTTGATTCTGCCAAAATAGCTTCTGGCGAAGCCAATCCTATGGAAATTTTGTCAAACCTCTTTTGTGGTGTATTATCGTGTATTCTTGCCATAATGTATGGTGCTCTAAATTATGTTCTGTTTAATACTATTCTTCCAATCTGATATCAAGACCCAAACCTTTTAGTTCGTGCATCAATACATTGAAAGATTCTGGTAAACCAGGTTCTGGCATGGTTTCGCCCTTAACAATCGACTCGTAGGTTTTAGCCCTACCGACAACGTCATCAGACTTAACCGTCAATATTTCCCTTAAAGTAGCAGATGCGCCGTATGCCTCTAACGCCCATACTTCCATCTCTCCGAAACGCTGACCCCCAAATTGAGCTTTACCACCCAATGGTTGTTGTGTAATCAAAGAATATGGTCCGATTGACCTTGCGTGCATCTTGTCATCTACCATATGGCCCAACTTCAGCATGTATATAACACCTACCGTTGCAGGTTGATCAAAACGCTGACCTGTTCCACCATCGTATAAATATGTATGACCGAATCTTGGGATACCAGCTTCATCCGTATACCCATTGATTTGTTCTAGAGTGGCCCCATCAAAAATCGGTGTTGCATATTTCTTACCGAGCTTTAAACCGGCCCAACCCAATACGGTTTCATAAATCTGACCGATGTTCATACGTGATGGTACCCCTAACGGGTTCAACACAATATCAACAGGTGTACCGTCTTCCAAGAAAGGCATGTCTTCCTGGCGAACGATTCGAGAAACGATACCTTTGTTTCCGTGACGACCAGCCATTTTATCACCTACTTTTAACTTGCGTTTTTTAGCGATGTATACCTTGGCCAATTTCATAATACCAGCTGGTAATTCATCACCAACTGAAATCGTGAACTTGTCTCTCCTCAAGTTTCCTTGAAGGTCGTTAAGTTTGATTTTATAGTTATGCAACAAGTCGGCCACAGACGTATTGGTGGCTTTATCGGTTGTCCAACTTCCACCAACCAAGTGGGCAAAATCGTCAACCGCGTTCAACATCTTCATAGTATACTTCTTGCCCTTCGGCAATACTTCCTCACCCAAATCATTCAGCACCCCTTGCGAAGTTTTTCCATTGATAAGCGTAAACAACTTG
The DNA here is from genome assembly GCA_938017825.1 of uncultured Flavobacteriaceae bacterium. Lineage (GTDB taxonomy): Bacteria > Bacteroidota > Bacteroidia > Flavobacteriales > Flavobacteriaceae > Pelagihabitans. Next base: position 97,969 of record CALIJE010000011.1, on the reverse strand, counting down.
CCTACAAGAACATCTTTTAGCTCTTGGAATTTTACTTCGTATTCCAGTTCCAAGCTATTAATGGCCTCTTTATCCTCAGAACGCTTACGCTTATCCTTGATGGAACGAGAAAATAGCTTTTTATCGATTACAACACCGCGCAATGATGGGGAGGCTTTTAAGGAAGCATCTTTTACATCACCGGCCTTATCACCGAAAATCGCACGAAGCAGTTTTTCTTCTGGCGTAGGATCGGACTCGCCTTTCGGAGTAATCTTTCCAATCAAAATATCACCAGGCTTTACTTCTGCCCCTACGCGTATCATTCCATTTTCATCGAGGTCTTTAGTTGCCTCTTCAGAAACATTGGGAATGTCGTGCGTTAGTTCTTCAGCTCCCAGTTTGGTATCCCTAACCTCCAGGGAATATTCATCTACATGAATCGAGGTAAAGATATCTTCACGAACTACTTTTTCAGAAATTACGATGGCATCTTCAAAGTTGTACCCTTTCCATGGCATAAATGCTACGGTAAGATTTCTACCCAAGGCCAATTCGCCTTTTTCTGTGGCATACCCTTCACATAAAACCTGTCCTTTTTCCACTTTATCACCTTTCTTCACGATAGGCTTTAAGTTGATACTGGTACCTTGGTTCGTTTTTCTGAACTTGACCAGGTTATAGGTTTTCGAATCCTCTTCAAAACTTATGAGACGTTGTGCATCGGTTCGTGTGTACTTAATAGAAATCTTTTGAGCATCAACATATTCAATAACTCCATTACCTTCAGCGTTGATCAATACCCTTGAATCGGATGCGACTTGGCGCTCCAATCCGGTGCCCACAATCGGAGATTGTGGTCTTAACAGTGGTACGGCTTGGCGCATCATGTTAGAGCCCATCAATGCCCGGTTGGCATCATCATGCTCCAAGAAAGGAATCAATGAGGCCGATATAGACGCAATTTGGTTCGGAGCAACATCGGTATATTGAATTTCCTTGGGATCTACCACTGGGAAATCACCTTCTTCACGGGCAATTACCTTGTCTGCATCAATAGTACCGTTTTCTTTAAGCGGAATGTTGGCTTGGGCAATTTTCATACCTTCCTCTTCCTCGGCGCTCAAATATCCGAATTCCTTTGTGTTTACTTTTCCTTTCTCCACTTTTCTATACGGAGTTTCCAAGAAGCCCATAGGGTTTACCTTGGCAAACACTGCTAGCGAAGAAATCAGACCAATATTCGGTCCTTCGGGAGTTTCAATAGGACAAAGTCTTCCGTAGTGCGTATAGTGTACATCACGAACCTCAAAACCGGCTCTTTCACGTGAAAGACCACCGGGACCCAAGGCCGACAATCTTCTCTTATGTGTAATCTCTGCCAACGGATTTGTTTGATCCATGAACTGAGATAATTGGTTTGTACCGAAGAATGAATTGATAACCGATGACAATGTCTTCGCGTTGATCAAATCGATAGGCGTAAAGACTTCATTGTCACGAACGTTCATACGCTCACGAATGGTTCTCGCCATACGTGCCAAACCTACTCCAAACTGAGAAGACAACTGCTCACCTACTGTACGTACACGACGGTTCGAAAGGTGATCGATATCATCGATTTCCGCTTTGGAATTGATCAATTCGATCAAATATTTGATAATCGTAATGATATCTTCTTTGGTCAAGACCTGCTTGTCCATTCCGATATCCAACTGTAATTTTTTGTTCATTCTGTATCGACCAACTTCACCTAAGTTGTAGCGTTGATCGGAGAAAAACAATTTGTCGATAATTCCACGAGCAGTTTCCTCATCGGGCGGCTCGGCATTTCGCAATTGTCTGTAAATATGTTCTACCGCTTCTTTTTCAGAATTGGTAGGGTCTTTTTGCAAGGTATTGTGAATGATAGCGTAGTCGCTTTGAGCATTGTTCTCTTTGTGCAAAAGAATAGTTTTCACATCGGCATCCATAATTTGCTGAATGTGTTCCTTATCCAAAACCGTATCACGATCTAGTACGATTTCATTTCGCTCAATGGAAACAACCTCACCGGTATCTTCATCCACAAAATCCTCATGCCAAGTGTTCAAGACACGAGCGGCCAGTTTACGGCCCATTACTTTTTTGAGTCCCGCGTTGGAAACTTTGATTTCTTCCGAAAGGTCAAAAATCTCAAGAATATCCTTATCCCTTTCAAAGCCAATAGCTCTGAAGAGCGTCGTTACGGGTAATTTTTTCTTTCTATCGATATAAGCATACATCACCCCGTTGATATCGGTAGCAAATTCGATCCATGAACCTTTAAATGGTATCACCCTTGCCGAATATAACTTGGTTCCGTTCGCGTGGAACGATTGGCCAAAGAAAACACCTGGAGAGCGGTGTAGCTGGGATACTACAACACGTTCGGCGCCGTTGATAACAAAGGTACCGCTTGGCGTCATGTATGGGATGGTTCCTAAGTATACATCTTGTACAATAGTCTCGAAATCTTCGTGTTCCTCGTCGGTACAGTACAACTTCAACCTTGCCTTCAGTGGAACGCTATAGGTGAGACCACGTTCGATGCATTCTTGAATCGAATATCGAGGTGGGTCTATGAAATAATCGAGAAACTCCAATACGAACTGGTTTCTGGTGTCCGTAATAGGGAAGTTTTCCATAAAGGTGTTGTACAATCCTTCGTTGCCCCTTTCGTCAGATTTGGTTTCAAGTTGAAAAAAATCTTGAAACGACTTTATCTGAATGTCCAAGAAATCCGGGTATTCCGGAGTGTTCTTAGCGGATGCAAAATTTATTCTTTCAGTCTGTTGCTTTAACATCTATGGATAAAATTTTGATCGTGAATAGTAGTTGGGTCGTATATACCTTTATATACTGTATATAAAATGGTTTAGGTCTAGCCCCACAAAAGTGGGGAAAGACCTATACCTCTCGAAGCTTCGAGACTACGTTGTTGCCCTTATTTAAGCTCAACCTCTGCTCCTGCTTCTTCCAAAGATTTTTTGATACCTTCTGCTTCGTCTTTAGCAACACCTTCTTTAACTGCTTTCGGTGCGCTATCCACAATATCCTTAGCATCTTTCAAACCTAAACCGGTCAATTCCTTAACCAATTTAACTACTGCCAATTTAGAACCACCGGCTGCTGTTAAAATCACATCGAATTCTGACTTTTCCTCAGCGGCTTCACCTCCACCAGCAGCACCGCCACCAGCAGCAACGGCTACAGCAGCAGCTGCAGGCTCGATACCATACTCTTCTTTTAATATATCAGCTAAATCATTAACCTCTTTTACGGTCAAATTAACCAACTGTTCTGCGAAATCTTTTAAATCTGCCATTTTTCTATCGTTTAATAAAATTTTAAAATATAATTGTTGTTTAGTGCGTACTATTTATCGTTCTGATAAGGTCTTTAGGATTCCTGCCAACTTGCCACCACCAGATTTTAGTCCGGAAATAACATTCTTGGCCGGTGATTGCAACAATGTAATAATTTCGCCAATCATTTCTTCCTTGGATTTGATACTTACCAAAGAATCTAATTGATTGTCTCCAATATAGATTGCTTCCTCAATGAATGCCCCTTTCAATAAGGGCTTATCAGACTTCTTACGAAAAGTTTTAATCACTTTCGCAGGAGCGTTGGCCACCTCTGAAAACATAAGGGACGTATTCCCCTTGAGTACTTCAGGAAGTTCACCAAACTCCTTTTCAGAAGCTTCCATTGCTTTTTCAAGCAAGGTGTTCTTAACTACGGCCAGTTTTACGTTCGCCTTGAAACATGCCTTTCTCAGTGCAGATGTCGCTGTGGCGTCCAAACCTGAAATGTCTGCCAAATAAATGGTAGCATTCTCGGCCAACTGTGTAGTTAAATCCTGTATTACGTTTGCTTTTTCTTCTCTTGTCATACTAAAAATTTTGAACTACCAGTTCGTTAAACTGTTTTTGGGTCTAGTTGAACACTAGGGCTCATTGTGCTCGACATGAAAACACTTTTCATATACACGCCTTTTGAACTTGCCGGTTTCAACTTATTCAACGTATCCAAAAGTTCTTTGGCATTACCAGCTATTTTTTCGGGGGTAAATGAAACTTTACCAATAGCTGCATGCACAATACCGTTTTTGTCTACTTTGAAATCTATTTTACCCGCTTTTACTTCAGATACCGCCTTTTTGATATCCATAGTTACGGTTCCCGTTTTTGGATTGGGCATCAAACCTCTCGGTCCTAAAACACGTCCTAACGGACCTAGTTTACCCATAACACTTGGCATGGTGATGATGACATCAACATCTGTCCAACCGCCTTTTATTTTATCCAAATACTCCTGTAACCCAATATAATCGGCCCCTGCTTCTTTTGCATCGGCTTCTTTATCTGGGGTAACCAAGGCCAAAACCTTAACATCCTTTCCGGTACCATGAGGCAGGGTTACCACCCCACGTACCATCTGATTGGCTTTCTTTGGATCTACACCCAAACGTACAGCCAAATCAACAGACGCATCGAATTTTGAATTGGTTATCTCTTTTACTAAAGCGGAAGCTTCATCGATCGAATAGAGCTTGTCTTTCTCTATCTTGGCGTGCGCTTCTTTTTGCTTCTTCGTTAACTTTGCCATTTAAATTGCTTTTAAGATTTTAAAAAGGACGTTTACCGGATATTTTCATACCCATAGACCTTGCAGTACCTGCAACCATACTCATTGCAGATTCTACTGTAAATGCGTTAAGGTCGACCATTTTGTCTTCGGCTATCGCCTTAACCTGATCCCAAGTGACCTTACCCAATTTGATTCGATTAGGTTCGCCAGATCCTTTTTTAATCTTAGCTGCTTCCAAAAGTTGAACTGCCGCTGGTGGTGTTTTGATGACAAAGTCGAACGACTTGTCTTTGTACACGGTGATAACAACAGGTAATACTTTACCTGGTTTGTCCTGGGTTCTAGCATTAAACTGCTTACAGAACTCCATGATGTTAACGCCGGCAGCACCTAAGGCGGGTCCAACCGGTGGCGATGGATTCGCAGCACCTCCCCTAACTTGTAGCTTAACTACTTTACCTACTTCTTTTGCCATTGTTTAAATTTAAATTGAAGCCATGTTTTATTGGAAGCAACACAACTTTATTTATGTAACACTTAATATTAAACTTTTTCTACTTGCATATAACTGAGTTCCAATGGTGTTTTTCTTCCGAAAATCTTGACCATCACCTCTAGTTTTCTTTTTTCCTCGTTGATTTTTTCAACGGTTCCGTTAAACCCATTGAAAGGTCCGTCGATAACTTTAACCGTTTCTCCGAACACGAAAGGTATCGCAACACTATCGGTATTGACCGCTAGTTCATCGACCTTACCTAACATTCTATTTACCTCTGCCTTACGCAATGGCACGGGATCCCCGCCTTTGGTCTCACCTAAGAAACCGATAACATTGGTAATTGATCTGATGATGTGAATCATCTCACCGGCCAAATTCGCCTTTACCATTATATAACCAGGAAAGTAAACCCTTTCTTTATTGATTTTCTTGCCATTTCGTATCTGCACCACCTTTTCGGTAGGAACCAATACTTCTTCTAAGTAATCAGAGAAACCATGGCGCTCCACTTCACTCTCTATATAGCCTTTGATTTTATTCTCTTGGCCACTGACCGCTCTAACTACATACCATTTTTTATCCGCTACTTCTGCCATGATGTGCTATGTTTAGTTTAAGATATTGTCGAAATATAATCGAATCACTTTACCGAGCAAGGAATCAACGCCCCAAGTAGCCAAAGCGAACAAGATCGAAAATACGGCCACAATAACCATAAGATTCGAAGATTCGGCCCTGGTAGGCAACGAAACGTTGTTTTTCAATTCCTCAATAGATTCTTTAATATAAGTCAACATGATATGTCTATTCTTTAATTAATCAAGCACGGGAGGAGAGACTCGAACTCCCGACACCTGGTTTTGGAGACCAGTGCTCTACCAACTGAGCTACACCCGTTTGTATTTACACCGAAAGGTATCCCGCGATGGCGGGACACCTCAGATGCAATATCAATTCGACTCTTAGTCTAAAATCTTGGTAACCTGACCAGCTCCTACAGTTCTACCACCTTCACGGATAGCAAAACGAAGACCCTCGCTCAAGGCGATAGGAGAAAGCAAGTCAACAGTGATCGTAAGGTTATCACCAGGCATTACCATTTCAACTCCACTAGGCAAGTTGATAGTTCCGGTAACATCGGTAGTTCTTACATAGAACTGTGGACGATAGTTGTTATGGAATGGAGTGTGACGACCACCTTCTTCTTTCTTCAAGATATAAACCTCAGCCTCAAATTTAGCGTGTGGCTTAACAGAACCTGGCTTACAGATTACCATTCCTCTTTTAATATCCGATTTTTCGATACCTCTTAAAAGGATACCAACATTATCACCAGCTTCTCCTCTATCCAAAATCTTACGGAACATCTCAACACCAGTAATTGTAGAAGCTAATTTCTCAGCACCCATACCGATGATATCAACAGCATCACCAGTGTTGGCAACCCCAGTTTCGATACGACCGGTTGCAACCGTACCACGACCTGTAATCGTGAATACGTCTTCAACAGGCATCAAGAAATCTTTATCAACATCACGCTTTGGCAATTCGATCCAAGAATCAACTTCATCCATTAATTTCATAACTGTGTCAACCCATTTTTGCTCACCGTTAAGCGCACCAAGAGCAGAACCAGCAACAACAGGACCGTTGTCCCCGTCGTATTCGTAGAAAGAAAGCAATTCTCTTACTTCCATTTCAACCAATTCCAAAAGCTCTTCGTCATCAACCATATCAACTTTGTTCATGAAGACAACAATTCTTGGAATACCAACCTGACGCCCAAGAAGGATGTGCTCACGGGTTTGTGGCATAGGACCATCTGTTGCAGCAACAACAAGAATGGCACCATCCATCTGTGCAGCACCAGTTACCATATTCTTCACATAATCCGCGTGACCAGGACAGTCAACGTGCGCATAGTGACGATTTGCAGTTTGATACTCAACGTGTGATGTGTTGATCGTAATACCTCTTTCTTTTTCTTCAGGAGCGTTATCGATCGAATCGAAATCTCTCTTTTCAGATAGTCCTGCATTTGCCAATACGGTTGTAATAGCAGCAGTTAATGTTGTTTTACCGTGATCTACGTGTCCAATAGTACCAATATTCAAGTGCGGTTTGGAACGATCAAAAGTTTCCTTTGCCATGTTTAATGAATTTTAATCTTAGTTTATATTAGTGTGTACAATTAATGTATTATTTGAGCCAACGACGAGATTTGAACTCGTGACCTCTTCCTTACCAAGGAAACGCTCTACCCCTGAGCTACGCCGGCTTGTTGGGTTCAATGTTAAAGGACTAAATGTTCATTCATAGAACACCATTTTGCCTAAACAACAAACCACTGACCCAAGGTCTTTGAGCAGGAAACCGGATTTACCTAGACTCCGCTCGGTACAGGTTTCTCACCCTCAATTCTCACTATTTCAATTCAACCTAAATTCCTTGAACTTCAAACGTTCAAGAAATTGTATAGAGCGGGAGACCGGGTTCGAACCGGCGACATTCAGCTTGGAAGGCTGACGCTCTACCAACTGAGCTACTCCCGCAATTCTTTTGGAACGAGTTCCAAAAATGTGGGGAGAGCAGGATTCGAACCTGCGAAGACATAGTCAGCAGATTTACAGTCTGCCCTCGTTGGCCGCTTGAGTATCTCCCCAAATAATACTTCAATATGCAATGAACGTTGGCTACCGAAAACGCTTTATAATCAGGCTCTTCCGAAACTCAATTAACACGAACTTTCTTTACCTTTTTTGAGCCGATAGAGGGACTCGAACCCACGACCTGCTGATTACAAATCAGCTGCTCTAGCCAGCTGAGCTACATCGGCATTTTTAACTTTTTTACGCATAAAAAAGTCCGCTATTTCTAACGGACTGCAAATGTAGATATTTATTTGTTTAATCAAAACAATTTATAGGAAATTTTTAAGAGATGTAAAGCCGTTGCTTTTCCTTTCTTTTTATAAGCTTTCGCTCTAATGAACTACAAGCCGAATCAATAGCTTCCTCAAAAGATTTGCATTGTTTTTTTACTACAAATTTGTCTCTTGGTACATTCACTTTTATTTCTACCATTTTGTTTTCTTTCACACTGGTTTTTTGAACCTTCAAAAACACCTCTGAACTTATCACCTTGTCATAAAACAACTCTAGTTTGTTCATTCTATTTTCCAGAAAAGAAATCAACTCCCCATCTGCATTAAAATTTACCGATTGTGCGTTTACTTTCATCGTTATAAAATTTAGGTTAGCAGTTTGTTTTCTTAGGCTATTCCTGACTTCTTGGATGCGAAGCAGAATGCACTTTTTTCAATTCGGCGATACTATTGTGCGTATAGACCTGCGTAGAGGCTAAACTCGAATGGCCCAATAATTCTTTTACCGAATTTAAATCCGCTCCTTGATTGAGCAGATGGGTCGCAAAGGTGTGGCGCAAAATGTGAGGACTTTTTTTCACCTTCGACGACACCTTACCAAGATACTTATTTACCACTCTGTAAACAAGGGTTTCGTAAATTTTGTGACCCGAATTCAAAAGAAAAACGAACTGTTTATCCACAATTACCGGGAGTTGCTGTCGCTCGCTATAGTAATCCCTAACATGAACAATACAAGAATTCAATAGGGGCAGGATGCGTTCCTTGTTTCGCTTCCCTAACACTTTGATCGTCCTGGAATTTAAGTCAATGGCATCTAGTTTCAAATTAATAAGTTCTGCCCTCCGCATGCCGGTAGCATATAATAATTCTATGATCAACTTATCACGAACACCTTCAAACCCTTCGTCATACGAAATTCTGGAGAGTACCTCCTGCATTTCCCTTTCTGAAAAGGGAACTTCGACCTTCTTGGCTGTTTTTAGAGCTTTGTGTTTGACCAAGGGGCTTGCATCAATTTCACCCATTCGGAGAAGAAATTTATAATATGCCTTAAGTGATGCTATTTTTCTATTGATGGTACGGTTACTGATATTCTTATCGACCAACTCAACGATCCAACTACGAATAAGACCATAGCCAATAGTTTCGATATGATCGGTTTGATATTCGAGCGAACAAAATAATGTAAAGGCTTCGATATCCCTTTTATAAGCTTGTACTGTATGGTTGGAATAGTTCTTTTCTAAAGACATGTACGAAAGAAAAGATTGTAGAGCCATGGCATAAAGTTACTAAAGATTTATTCGAAATCTTATGGATACAAGATAATCGCTACCGCAGAATTGGTATGCCAATCTTTAAAATAATAGGCGAAGTATTCGACTGCGAGAGCATCTGCAAAAGAAAAATCCCATCTGCCAAAAAAGCAAATGGGATTCTTATGAATTTGGATTAGAAGAATTAAATTTCTTCTCTATCTCTTAGTCCTTGTATGTACTGCGCTTTTTGAATCTGCGCTCTACGTGCAACTGAAGGTTTCGTGAACGCCTGTCGCTTACGCAATGAACGCATTGTACCTGTTTTGTCGAACTTTCGCTTGAAGCGCTTTAAAGCTCTATCGATGTTTTCTCCTTCTTTAATGGGTATTATTAACATGGGCTACAACCTCCTTTCTTTAGTGATTAGGGCTGCAAAGATAAGAACTTATTATCGATGACCACTACACATTCTCAAATTATTTTTTAGACGGCGATCGGTACTCTTTTTTATCAATCACGATCTTTGCTATAATTTCACGAAGTATTTCAGAAGTACCACCACCTATAGGGCCCAACCTACTATCTCTTAGTAAGCGTGCCATTGGGTAGTCTTCGATATACCCATAGCCGCCTAAAAATTGAAGGCAATCATAGGCTACATCATCGGCCATCTTGGTAGATTTTAATTTAGAAATAGTGGCTTCTTTAACTACATATTCCCCGTTTTCCATTTTACGAACCACTGCATAATTATACTGTTTGCACATTTCCATATCAGCATGAAGATCAACAAAACGATGCCTCAAGGCCTGGTACTGATTGATCGGTTTGCCAAATGTTTCCCTTTCTGACATATACTGCAATGCATACTCCAAGGCATGCTCGGCCCTTGCATGGGCATTGATTCCCATGACCAACCTCTCTAAAGCAAAAGCCTCCATAATAAATCCAAAACCTTTTCCTTCTTCACCCATCAAATTGGCCTCGGGCACCACTACATTATCGAAGGCCAGTTCTGCGGTATCGGACGCACGCCAGCCCAGTTTGTTTAACTTATTGGCAGAAACACCTTTACTATCGAGGTCAACAATAAAAAGACTAATACCCTTATTGCCAGCAGCAGGGTCTGTTTTGGCCGCCAAGACTATATAGTCGCCATATACTCCATTTGTAATGAACGTCTTGGATCCATTGATAATATAGGTGTCACCTTTTTTGGTCGCTGTTGTACGCATACCCGCAACATCACTACCTCCAAAAGGCTCTGAAACCCCAAGACATCCAATTTTTTCGCCATGTACACTTGGTACCAGGTACTTTGTTTTTTGATGGCTATTGCCATTTTTATTCAAATGGGTCATGGCCAAGTACGCATGGGCCCAAATGGCCGCCGCAAAACCACCGGAATTTATTTTTTGAAGCTCTTCCAACAATATAACGGTATAGAACAGATCGAGCCCTAAGCCTTCGTATTCTTCTGGAGTGGCTAAACCGAAATAACCCATCTCGCCGAACTTTTCCCATATGAAACGTTCGATGGTTCCCGACTCCTCCCACTTTTCAATATTGGGAGAGACTTCCTTAGTCAAAAAATCTTTGAGACTAGCTCGAAATAATTGATGTTCTTCAGTGAAGTACATACTTTGCATAGCGTATTTTTTTAAAGCGACAAATATAACTTTATTCTATCGAACTTCCCCGCAGGAAAGCCCTCTAGATTCTTGAGTTCAGCTAACGACTTGATAGTGTTGTTATTACGATATTCAATAATTGATTTTGCAAGTTTATCATTGATATACAGTAAGTTACGCAATTCATTATACGATGCCCAAGTTACATTTATTTTTTCAATTTTTGGTGCTTCGACAATTTTAAATTTGGTCATTGCCTTTTCAACCACCTGTGGTTCCAAACCATAAACATCATATAATTGCTCGGCCACCAGGAAACCTCCTAGGCGATCTCTGAATTTGACGATTCGCTCTGAGAGCTTATCCCCTATTCCATTGATCATCTTTAGGTCATTTGCCGTTGCTTTGTTCAAATCATAATGTTTAGAATTACGCTCATTCTTTTTGATCGAGGACATTTCTCTAGACCTCTTTACGAATGCTGGAAATTTGAAATAGGGGGCGATGCGCGCCAACAAGGAATCCGAAACTTGGGTGACCTGTTGAAACTCTTCTGACGTATTTACAAACTTGTTCTGAGTTCGATGGGCGTGTAACCTGTCTATTTCCTCGTTAGACATTCCCAGGGTATACCCTTTATAATCTGAAATGAAATTAGGATTGAACGGAAAAGTCTTGATCGAATCATTTAGGACATTTTGCTTAAGGTTCTCTATCTCGGCTTGGGTGTCCGAATCAAGCCGTAAGGATTCATCGTTGATACCGGCTGATGATGTATAGAAATAGTGCCCGACCTGAAATACCACGATCAACAGCAACAAAAAGAAAATCCCACTTCGTTCTTGTTTAGTGAACTTAAAGTGGGATTTGAAATTTTTCAAAGAATTCGGTTTAGATCCCTTTTATAGCTTCAAGATATCTCCCCAATTGCTTTTTAACCACTGGGAATAGGAAGTACAAACCGATCATATTGGGAAATACCATTGCAAAAATCATGGCGTCTGAGAACGACCAAATTGATCCCATACTGGCGGCAGCTCCAATCACTACAAAAATTAGGAAAAGTAGTTTATACGTCATGTCTGCCTTCTTACCCCTACCGAACAAGTACTTCCACGATTGAAGGCCATAGTACGACCATGAAATCATAGTTGACACCGCAAACAGTACAACGGCAATTGTCAAGAATATATTCGAATACGGAATATATTGGGCAAATGCCTTCGACGTTATACCAGCTCCCTGAACGATTTCATTACCGATCATCACGGCACCACTTCCATCTGTACTCACATCGGCCCCATATTCAAAATAACCTCCGAAATTAAAAATTACAATGACCAAGGCGGTCATGGTACATATAACGACGGTATCAATGAACGGTTCAAGTAAGGCAACCAAACCTTCCGAAGCGGAATACTTGGTTCGTACTGCTGAGTGCGCAATCGAGGCCGAACCTGCACCGGCTTCGTTTGAAAATGCAGCTCTTTTGAACCCTACCAACAATACTCCGATAACACTTCCTACGCCCATTGCGGTTGGGTTGAAAGCTTCTCGAACAATTAAACCTATGGCATCATCGACCAAAGAGAAATTACTCAATATGATATAGAGACATGCGATGATATACAGAACGGCCATAAACGGTACTACTTTCTCTGTAACAGAGGCAATTCTTTTGATACCACCTATAATGATAACACCGACTAATATTGCAATTACAAGACCAATAATAGTCCCTGCCATTGTACTTTCAAGTCCGAGCAATTCCTTTAAAACTATCGTTGCCTGATTCGATTGTGCCGCATTTCCGCCTCCAAAAGAACCACCGATACAGAATATTGCAAAAATCACGGCCGCAATTTTGCCCAAGGTCTTAAAACCTCTCTCCTTGAGCCCCTTACTTATATAATACATAGGGCCGCCATACACGGTACCATCTTCACCAACATCTCTATATTGCACCCCTAGGGTACATTCCACAAATTTGGTAGACATACCTATCAGACCACAAATGATCATCCAAAATGTTGCTCCTGGTCCGCCCAAGGCAATAGCCAGGGCAACCCCGGCAATATTTCCATTACCTACAGTACCCGAGACTGCTGTTGCAAGCGCTTGAAAATGGCTCACTTCACCATCTTCGCTTTCATCTCTTATGGTGTCGCGAATATCACCGTCTACTGCAGCAGCTTCGTCTCCAAGACTATGCTTTTCTACGTCATCGTATTTTCCCCTAACCGTATTAATGGCCTTGCCAAAATATCGAATGTTCGGAAAACCAAAATAAAGCGTAAAAAACAAGGCACTAACTACTAGTAAAACCAATACAAAGGGAATATCAGGATCTGTCCAAACCTTAAAAAAAATGACATCCGAAAAGAAATCCGAAATAGGTTTAAACGCTTGATCAATTTTTTGATCCAAGCCCATTTCAGAGGATTCTTGCGAAAATGTAAAAAAAGGAAAAAGTAGGGTAGATAACAACAGAAGTCTGTACTTCATAATTTGAGTTTTGGTTTGCTTACTTAAAATGTTAGGGCAACAATATCCTAAAAATTAACAATACAATCAAATAATCGGTTCACATTAACTTTACGCAATGTTGAACATCTCATTTAATTTATTGATCTGCTCTGGCCTGCCCAAAACAATTACCTTGCTCTTCGGTTGCAATTGAAGATCAGCTTCAGGATTAATAATATAGTCGCCGTTTGGAGCTATGTATCCTATAATCGTACATCCTGTCTTTCTTCTTAGATCAAGGTCTCTTAGTGAATTACAATCCACTTGGTCCTGAAAGTCCTCGATTGGCACTTCTTCAAGATTCGTAGTATGTTCCCCTTCTGTAGAAAGTTTATCCATAAAGGTGATCAGGTCTGGCATAACCACCAAGGAAGCCATATGGTCTCCCCCTATCTTGTCGGGCATGATGACCTTGTTCGCTCCGGCTAGGAGTAATTTCTTTTGAGAAGTTACCAAGGAAGCACGGCTAATGATGAACAGCTTTTCATTTAGCTGTCTTGCAGAAAGCACTACGAATAAATTAGCAGCGTCGTCTGGGAGTGCGGTAATGAGATACTGTGCCCTTTCGATGCCTGCGGTCTTTAAGACCTCATCATCATTGGCATCACCCTCCACGAACAGTTGCTTTGCTTCATGGCGCTCAATGACCTCTTTATCTCGTTCTATGATGACAAAAGGTTTTTTATAGGCGCTTAGACGTTCTGCAGCCTGCATACCATTTCTTCCATAACCACATACGATCACATGGTTGGTTAAATCCTTAATTCTATTTTTCACCCGTTTCTTTTTTAATAATTGCAATGAGTTTCGTCCCAAAATGTACTCTGATATCACCGATATCGCAAAGCCTAATATAAATACACTAGACAGAATTAAAAATACAGTAAATATCTGTGCGTCGGCATCCAAGGGCCGTACCTCTTTAAACCCAACCGTCGCCATTGTAATTACGGTCATATAAAGTGCCTCTACCCAAGAATAATCTGCGATTATGCGATATCCAATGACCCCGAATAACATGACGGCCAATACCAAAGCGAAGGCAAGATAAATTTTGGAACGGGATAGTTTCACCATATTACAAATCGAAAACCGAGGTTCTTTTGGTATAGACCAAATCTTTTATTCGCAGCCAGAATGCCACAAATAAATATAGTGCAAACCCAAAGCCAACCGTAACGAACGTAAGATATATAAAAGAGGTTCGAACCACTCGAGCCCGTATACCCAAACGTTCGGCAATTCGGCGGCATACCTCAAAGCCTCGTTTTTGAAAATAGTACAGCAGTGTATAAAATAGGTTCACAGCGTAAAATTAGGCAAAAAGTTGGCAACTTTTAGTTTCCAAGCAACTTGCTCCCGATGGCACAATCCAAACATCTATTCATCGTACAGTACCCTTTATGTAATTGCAGAACAGCTTGACTATGTTGCACGTTCTCTATCTTGACTCCGACTTTTTTGAATTTAGAAACCACCGAATTGTTTTCCACTTTTATTTGGGCACATAGGTCCATTATTTCATTATCAATAGCTTTCCCATGATGTCTTGCATAACAAAATTTTAATGGAATAAAGGTATTGACAATTAGTAGATCAATGAATTTCTTGGTCAACCTTTTGACGGATTTCTTAGAAATCGTTCCGAAATTAAAGTGATCTTCCCAATATGGGCTGGCCGCGGCATCGAAAATAGCATAGAGGTCCTCTAGCCTTGGCGCGTTTATACTTTTATTGAACAAATTTTGCTCTTTCACATATACACCCGCCAACTGCGCAAGTCGTACCGTAGGGAAATTCGACGGTCGAAGTTTAAAGAATTTGGGTTTAAGTACACCTTCGTCTTGCAAATCAAATTTGTTCTTTTGGTAGCGGTACTCTTTTCGCAACCTGGTATAGTAGCTGTCGCTCAGCTTATCATCATCGAGCAAATGAGACATTCCAAACAAAACACTTTCCAATTCGAAGGGGTTAAAATGCAATTTGCGAACTATGGAAAAGTCAAGTGCCTGCGCCAAACTTAAAAAAGCTTCTCCATTGATATTAAGACCGAAGTTCTTTAGAAGCATCGTAAAAAGCACATGATCCCAATCGTTTTTCGACCGTCTTAGCAGCTTTGAAAGTTCGTCTGATTTGCGTTCCAAACGCTCCAAATACATACGATCTAGCCAGTTTCGAATTACAAAATCATCAATCTGGGAAATATCCCTTTCGCAATTGATGAATGACTTTTTGCGTGCATCAAATAATTCTTGATAGGCGTTCAACACATCCTCGGAAACAAAATTTTTAAGCACTAAAGTGGGGATTAGAGAATTATCACTTCGAAAAACCGCGCCATTGTCTTCCCAAACCACATGTAAAATTACGTTATCATAATTGGAATCCTGTTCATGATTATGAGAATACCAATCTGAAGATTTTACGTGAATTTCTACATTCCCAGCCCAAAGTTGTTCATCGATTTCCACTTTTGCGTTAAAGAAATCAGGACCGGAAAGATGATTATGCGAACCCGTTTCATGCACGATAACGGTTGCACCTTCAGAAGTAGCCAAAGTGGCCAGTTGCAGTTTTTTGTATTTCCAAATAAAATGAAGAAGGTCCTCTTTCACTTTTTCCATGTTTCAGTTTATGAACGTACCGAATACGAAAAAAAATAGCTAAAAGACCTGTAAAGACGTTGTCTACATTACGAACAATTAAAGTAGCACATAATGTTGAAGAACAAATTAGTTCGCTACTTCTCCCTGCCATTCACTGAATCCACCAAGAAGATTATTGGTGTTTTCAAAACCAATACTATTCATTATCGCGCATGCCTGGGCACTGCGATTGCCGCTGCGACAGTATACATAATACGTTTTGCTCTTATCGAGAGTATTGAGTTCATCCAAGAACCCCTGCCCTAAATAAATATCAATATGTTTTGCATTGGGAATGTATCCCTCTGCTACTTCATCATCTGTACGCACGTCCAAAAAAACCGCATTCTCGTCAGTCGCAGCTTGCGCCGCCCATTCCTCTTGAGATAAATCTGCCATTTAAGATCAATTTAATTCCAATTCCCAATTCCTTGGGAAACAACTAGTTATTTTCCATTCCAAAAATACAACTTCCGTACCAAATTGGTATCACATAATTTAACAAAAAATTACCTAATCGTAGGTTCTAAATTAGATAGGTCTATTTATATTTGTATATACAATTGTTGTAGTAACATGAATGTAGAGGAGCGTATTAAAACAGAAAGGAAGATTCCGCTGAAAAGCAGAACAATTATTCATTTTATGTTGGTCGACAATAGAATTAAAGAAGCCATTTCATTTGCCCTAAAACCCTTCGATGTTTCCCCGCAGCAATTCAACGTACTGCGCATCCTTAGAGGGCAAAAAGAGAAGGCCTCCAATCTTTCAACCCTAAATGATCGTATGGTTACCAAAATGAGCAATACGACAAGGTTGGTCGACAAACTTTTGCAGAAGGGCTATGCACATCGAGTCGTATGCCGAACAAACCGAAGAAAAATAGAAATCACGATTACCCAAGAGGGAAAAAAAGTCTTGACAAAAATGGATAAAGCGATTGCAAAAGCCGAGGATAATATTCTTCGAAATTTTTCCGAAAAAGAATTGAAACAATTGAATAACTTATTTGATAAATTTTAGCAGCTTGTTATTTTTTACCTAGAATTACTAATTATTTTTAATATTTAAAAGATGAAAAAAGGAGTTTTAAGTTTAGTACTGGCCATGATTTTCAGTTTTACCGCTACGGCGACAGAACCGATTGATGGCGAAAAGAAAGAAGTCAATACCGAGACCAGCAAGGTTACATGGAAAGCCTATAAAGTAACCGGCTCGCACTACGGTAGCGTTTCCTTGAAATCAGGGTCCTTGATGTTCGAGGACGGTAAATTATCAGGTGGCGAGTTCACAGTTGACATGACCACCATAAATACTGAAGATCTAGAAGGCGGATCAAAAGGCAAATTAGACGGGCACCTGAATTCAGCGGACTTTTTTGATACTGCCAATCATGCTACCTCTACCCTCAAATTTACCGCGGTAAAATCCACCGGTAAAAATTCCTATGATGTAACGGGCGACCTGACCATAAAAGGCATCACCAAGGCAATTAGCTTTGATGTATCGGTCTATGGAAGCAAGGCTACCGCTACCCTTAAAGTAGATCGTACAAAGTACGATGTAAAATACGGATCTACCTTATTTGGAGCAGCTGCGGATAAAGCAATTTATGATGAATTTGATTTGGTGGTTGATTTAGAATTCTAAACAAACTATATGATTTTATAGGCTTAACCTCACAGCCTAGGGCCCTGCAATATTTATTATTGCGGGGCTCTTGAATTTTATAGATCCTGAATTGGGTAGTTTAAAAATGATTTCTATATTTGATTTCTCAATAGGCGAAGTAACAATCCTATGAAAATAAGAAACACAAATACGTGGTGGTGGAACAACTCTCGACAGTTATCGTGAGCTGAGCATCGTTATAGTAGAACTATAAAAGGCCTGTCTTCACGACAGGCCTTACTTATTATATAACATTAAATGAAATACCAATTACAATCACATCACAAGAAGATTTTGGCCGATACCATTACCCCGGTAAGTGTGTATCTAAAAATCAGGGATAGGTTCCCGAACAGCATCTTGTTGGAAAGCAGCGACTACCATGCCAATGACAATAGCTTCTCTTACATCTGCTGTAACCCCATAGCCTCAATTAAAGTTGAAAATGAAATGGTTCTGCAGCAATTTCCCGATGGCTCCTCAGATGAAATAGTAATTAACGCACAGACCAATGTTGTTGACATTGTTAATGATTTTAGCAAAAAGTTCGATGCAGGAAAAAGCAAATTCAAGTTCATAGACAACGGACTTTTTGGGTATATGGCCTATGATGCCGTACGCTATTTTGAAGATGTGGAATTATCTAAGAAGCAAAATTCAGTAAGCATTCCGGATATATATTATGCGGTATATCAAAACATCATAGCCATAAATCATTTTAAGAATGAAGCGTACATTTTTGCCCACTGTTTTGAGTCAGAGAACAACATTCCAGAAATAGTGCAACTCCTAAACGTTAAGAACTTTGCCTCCTATAATTTTTCTTTGGATGGAACGGCCACCTCCAATTTAAAAGATCAAGAATATAAGGATCATGTTGCCAAGGCGAAAGAGCATTGCCAGCGCGGTGATGTATTTCAATTGGTTTTGTCTCGCCGTTTTTCGCAAGGATTCAAAGGGGACGAATTTAACGTTTATAGGGCCTTGCGTTCGGTGAACCCCTCACCGTATCTCTTCTATTTTGACTATGGGGATTTCAAAATCTTCGGAAGTTCTCCTGAAGCACAGCTCATTGTAAAAGAGGGTACTGCAGAAATTCATCCCATCGCCGGCACCTTTAAGCGCACAGGCAATGATGAACAAGATGCGCTACTTGCCAAGCAATTGACCGAGGATGACAAAGAGAATAGCGAACACGTAATGTTGGTAGATTTGGCCAGAAACGATCTTAGTAGAAATGGCAATATGGTTGAAGTTGCCAATTATAGGGAAGTGCAATTCTTTTCACATGTTATTCATTTGGTTTCGAAAGTGATCGGACAGAAGAAGAAGGACATTACCACCATGAAGGTAGTTGCCGATACGTTCCCTGCTGGCACCTTAAGCGGAGCCCCTAAACATATGGCCATGCAGTTGATCGAAAAATATGAAAAGACAAGCCGGGGCTATTATGGCGGTGCTATCGGATTTATGGATTTCAATGGCAACTTCAACCATGCAATCATGATCCGTACCTTCCTGAGCAAGAACCATATGCTGCATTACCAAGCTGGTGCAGGTTTGGTAGCGGCCTCTAATGCTGAAGACGAATTACAAGAAACCTATAACAAACTGGGGGCCTTGACCAAGGCCCTTGAAATTGCAGAAACGATTTAAGATGATGAAGATATTAGTTATAGATAACTACGATAGTTTTACGTATAATCTCGTCCACTATTTAGAGGATTTAGATTGTGAGGTTATCGTTAAGCGAAACGATCAATTATCGTTGGAAGAAGTCGATGCCTTCGATAAGATCGTATTGTCACCAGGACCAGGTATTCCTGATGAGGCCGGACTATTGAAGGAAATCATCGCCCAATACGCCCCCACCAAGAGTATTTTTGGAGTATGCCTAGGGCAGCAGGCCATCGGAGAGGTTTTTGGGGGTTCATTGGTGAATTTAGACGAAGTATACCATGGTATTGCAACCAATATAGACATTGTTGAAGATGATGTTCTATTTGAAGGCTTGCCCAAACAAATTAAAGTTGGGCGCTACCATTCATGGGTAGTTGATGCCAATCTTCCAGATGTCTTGGAAGCCACATCCTTTGATGAAAACGGGCAGGTAATGTCGTTGCGACATAAAACCTATGATGTGTGTGCCGTACAATTTCACCCCGAGTCTGTTTTGACACCTAAGGGAAAACAGATCTTAAAAAACTGGTTAAACAAATGAAGGAGACGTTAAATAAATTAATAAATCATGACATCCTTGAAAAGGAGGATGCGAAACAAATTCTGGTCAACATTGCCAAAGGCGATTACAATACCAGTCAGATCGCTTCATTTTTGACGGTGTATATGATGCGAAGCATCACCATTGAAGAATTAGAGGGTTTTCGAGACGCACTATTGGAATTGTGCTTGGCCGTAGATTTGGCAGCCTACAATCCTATTGATCTTTGTGGAACAGGCGGTGACGGCAAAGACACCTTTAATATTTCAACCTTGGCTTCTTTTGTTACGGCTGGTGCCGGAATAAAAGTAACCAAGCACGGTAATTATGGAGTTTCCTCTAAATGTGGAAGCAGTAATGTAATGGAGTTTCTCGGCATTAAATTTAGCAATGAGGCAGACTTTTTGGAGAAGACGTTAAATGAAGCGGGAATCTGTGTTTTGCATGCCCCGCTATTTCATCCGGCTATGAAAAACGTAGCCCCCATTCGAAAAGAACTTGGTATAAAAACCTTTTTCAATATGTTGGGGCCTATGGTGAACCCCGCTTTTCCCAAGAACCAGATGGTGGGGGTATTTAACTTAGAATTAGCCCGGATGTACGGGTACCTTTATCAAAACACCGACAAGAAGTTTACCGTATTACATGCCCTTGATGGTTATGATGAAATATCGCTAACAGGCAATACCAAAACCATTTCGAATTCTACCGAAGGCATGTTAAGGCCTCAAGATTTTGGAGTGCTCCCTATTAAACAAGCTGAAATTACAGGTGGCGATTCTGTGGAGGAATCCGCGCGGATATTTATGAAGGTATTGCAAGGAGAGGGGTCCCAGGCCCAAAACAATGTGGTCTGTGCAAATGCCGGCGTGGCTATCGCGACCGTATTGGGCAGCGGTGTGAAAGAGGGGTTTGAAAAGGCTAAGGAATCATTGCTGAACGGCAGTGGTTTGAATGCCTTAAAAAAGTTACAAGAATTGAGCAAATGAATATTCTAGATAAAATAATAGCGGATAAATACAAGGAGGTAGCCTTGAAAAAATCTGTGGTTCCTATAAGTCAACTAGAGGCTTCGTCCCTATTCAAAAGAGATACCTTTTCTTTGGCGACTGCCTTGCGAAACAGCACAACGGGTATTATTGCTGAGCACAAAAGACGTTCGCCTTCGAAAGGTACGATCAATCAAAATACCAACGTAGGTCAAGTAGCAAAAGGGTATCGAAATGCAGGGGTTTGCGGTATAAGCGTTCTAACCGACATTAAGTATTTTGGCGGTTCCTTGGAAGACTTGCAATTGGCCAGGGCATCGGTTAATACGCCTTTGTTGCGCAAAGAATTTATCATCGATGAATATCAAATTTTAGAAGCCAAAGCCAATGGTGCGGATGTAATTTTATTGATTGCAGCAGTATTGTCGCGAGAACAAATAAAGACGTTCTCAGAATTGGCCAAAAGTTTGAATTTAGAAGTTTTGTTGGAAGTACATAATGAGGAGGAATTACAGAAATCGATCATGCCCAGTATAGATATGTTGGGCGTAAACAATAGAAATCTGAAGACTTTTGAAGTCAGCCTAGAAACAAGTAAAGCGCTATCAAAGATGATTCCCGATAATTTTGTAAAAGTATCTGAAAGCGGCATTAGCGCAGTTGATACCATACAAGAATTGCGACCCTATGGATATCAAGGATTTTTAATAGGGGAAAACTTTATGAAAACTGAAAACCCTAGTGAAAGTGCTAACGCATTTATTCAAAAAATTGCTCGTTAAATGGACTATTATTACACCCAAAAAGACAAGACACCTCTTTCAAAGGGTATGAAGGATCTGAAACTAAAGGTCTGTGGCATGCGCCAAAATATTTCAGAAGTTGCGGCCCTATCACCAGATTATGTGGGCCTTATTTTTTGGAAACCTTCAAAACGTAATTTTAATGGAGAACTACCCCTAATACCTCATGGCGTTCAAAAAGTAGGGGTTTTTGTAGATGAGCGCGTTTTGATCATTGCTGAAAAAGTGAAAAAGTACGGCCTTCTCTTAGTTCAATTGCACGGCAATGAAAGTCCGGCTTTTTGCGATCAGCTCAAGAAACAAATTCCACAAGTGAAAATTGTGAAGGTTTTTTCGATCAAGGACAATTTCGACTTTGATCAATTGGATCACTATGAGGACGTATGTGATTTTTACTTATTCGACACCAAAGGAAAACTTCCTGGCGGAAATGGATTCACCTTTAACTGGGATGTCCTCAAAAATTATCCCTCTACCAAACCCTATTTCTTAAGTGGAGGCATCGGCTTGGAAGAACTCGACACCATCAAGGAATTTATGAACCGACCCGAAGCACAGTATTGTCATGCCATTGACGTAAACAGCAAATTTGAAATTTCACCTGGGTTCAAAGACACTTTAAAAGTAAACAAATTAAAAAAATCATTAACCGCAAACTAGCATGAGCTATCACGCAGACGACAAGGGATACTACGGAGAATTTGGAGGGGCGTTTATTCCTGAAATGCTTTATCCCAACGTAGAGGAATTACGCAGCAAGTATTTGGAAATTATGTATGAGGATTCTTTTCAAAAAGATTTTCATCAATTACTCAAAGATTACGTAGGGCGGCCTTCACCGCTTTATTTTGCAAAACGCTTATCGGAAAAGCACGGCTGTAAGATTTATCTAAAAAGAGAAGACCTAAATCATACCGGCGCACACAAGGTAAATAACACCATAGGACAGATTTTAATGGCCAAGAAATTGGGCAAAACCCGAATCATCGCCGAAACCGGAGCGGGCCAGCATGGGGTGGCTACGGCAACCGTTTGTGCCTTAATGGGTATGCAATGTATTGTGTATATGGGCGAGATAGATATCGCCCGCCAGGCCCCAAACGTCGCCCGTATGAAAATGTTGGGCGCAGAAGTTCGCCCTGCGCTTTCTGGAAGTAGAACACTTAAAGATGCCACCAATGAAGCCATTCGCGATTGGATCAATAATCCGTTAGACACCCATTACATTATTGGTTCGGCTATTGGGCCTCACCCCTATCCTGACATGGTTACCCGTTTTCAATCTGTGATTTCTGAGGAAATCAAGTGGCAATTGCAGGAAAAAGAAGGACGTGAACTTCCTGATTATGTCGTCGCCTGTATTGGCGGTGGTAGTAATGCTGCAGGAAGTTATTATCATTTTTTAGACGAAGAGGAAGTAGGCATTATTGCCGTTGAAGCTGCAGGAAAAGGTATCGCATCAGGGGAAAGTGCCGCGACCTCGGCCCTAGGTAAGATTGGAATTATTCACGGTTGTAAAACCTTGTTAATGCAGACAGATGACGGGCAAATTACTGAACCGTATTCGATTTCAGCAGGCTTGGATTACCCCGGTGTGGGACCCATGCATTCGCACTTGCATCAATCGGGAAGAGCTGAGTTTTATTCTGCTACAGATGACGAGGCCATGACCGCGGGATTGGAACTTTCTCAATTAGAAGGTATTATTCCGGCGATAGAAACAGGGCACGCCTTTGCCATTTTTCAGCATAAGAAATTCAAGGCAGATGATATAGTCGTGATCAGTCTTTCGGGACGCGGTGACAAGGATCTGAATACATATATTGATTATTTTAAACTAGCATAATGACCAATAGGATTAATCAAAAATTACAGGAGAATGGCAAACTTCTATCTATTTACTTTACGGCCGGCTATCCATCGCTGAACGATACAGTTCATATTATTCAGGATTTGGAGAAGTGTGGTGTTGATATGATTGAAATTGGTTTGCCCTTTAGCGATCCTTTGGCTGACGGCCCCACCATTCAAAAAAGCTCCACTGCCGCGCTTGGGAACGGAATGACGACCGAGCGCTTATTTGAGCAATTGGCCGGCATCCGTGAAACGGTTTCCATTCCACTCATTGTCATGGGCTATTTTAACCCTATGCTGCAGTATGGTGTAGACGCATTCTGTAAAAAGTGTCATGAAATCGGTATCGATGGCCTGATCATGCCCGACCTGCCATTGAACGTATATCGAAGCGAATATGAGGAAATATTCAAAAAATATGGACTGATCAACGTCTTCTTGATAACACCGCAAACTAGCGAGGAGCGAATACGTATAATTGATGAAGCCTCAGACGGATTTATTTACATGGTTAGCTCAGCTAGTGTAACAGGATCTAAAGAAGGTTTTGGAAATACGCAAACCGAATATTTTGAGCGGATTGCTACCATGAATTTGAAGAACCCACAAATAGTTGGATTTGGAATTAAAGACGCGGATACCTTTGAAGCCGCTACCAAAAATGCGAAAGGTGCCATTATTGGGTCTGCCTTTATCAAACACTTGACTACCAATGGCATATCACAAATTGAGGCATTTGTAAAGAGTATCCGTAATTGAAGTTCGAAAAAATAGAGTCCTATGTACAGCATAAGGCTATATAAGGTGCGCCATGCCCTAAATTGCATGCTACCATTCAACAGCAAATAATTACCACTTACCGAATTATCTTCTAATTAAGGCATTTGAAAGAAACATTTCGCAATTTGTGCTGTATTTTTGGGAATACGACCCAAATTCATCAAAGCAGTAATTATATATGACAAACTAATACGCTTCCGAACATTTTATTGATTAGAGCCTTAGGCCTTCCGAGTTGCACTATTCTATGTATTTCGCGCGCCTATATAAATTTCCGAAACGACCTTTGATGCAAGGCATCAATTCCCCAAGTCCGATTTTAGAATTTAATCTTGCTTATCATAATGACCAAAATCAAAATGATGACCAAGAAATCCTTTTTTGCAGCCCTAGCGGTTTTTTCAAGCTTAGCAATACTGCTATATTTCGCTGCTAAAACTAACGAAACCGATTACGCTGATTATGAATTATTGGCCATGGCTGATCATGAGAGGTTGACCTCCCAAGGGTTTTCGATTCAACCTAATTCTTTGGCCCCGGCCATCAATGCAGCAGCAATCGGAAAGTTTCTAAACGGGAACTTGCCAACGACCACTCCTAATGGCAATACCGGCACTCCCATATTCTTATCCCAGACAGGGGCCTTTGCAAACCTCTCAACTTTAGAGCCTGCCCAGGGCCTGATTCCTTACGAGATGATCGAATCATTTTGGTCTGATGGGGCTACCAAAAAAAGATGGATGGCCATCCCCAACGACGGCAGTCATAATACTCCAGATGAGCAAATTCAATACTCACAAGATAACGCCTGGGGGTTTCCACAAGGTGCTGTTCTGATCAAACATTTTGAACTGGGCGGTAAGCGCTTAGAAACACGGTTTGAAGTAAAAGGTGACGACAATGTGTACTACTACCTCACGTATAAATGGAACGACGCCCAAACCGATGCAACTCTTTTAGATGAAGCCGTCGATGAAGATGTTGTGGTAAATGGGGTAACACAATCTTGGCACTACCCTAGTAGAAATGAATGTGCATCGTGCCATTTTGCTCAGACCGGAAGTGTTCTTGGGCCGAAAACCAGAAACTTAAATAAGTCCTTTGTATATCC
This sequence comes from uncultured Flavobacteriaceae bacterium, assembly GCA_938017825.1. GTDB lineage: Bacteria > Bacteroidota > Bacteroidia > Flavobacteriales > Flavobacteriaceae > Pelagihabitans. Next base: position 72,500 of record CALIJE010000011.1, on the reverse strand, counting down.
TAGTACAGGTATAGAAATGAATCAGTTGGTCAACTTCAGCGAATTAGGCATCCTAACGCTAGATATTAATGACAATAATGTAAGTAGCTTTCCCGCGGTAGCGGCCAAAGACGACCCAACTGCCTCCTTAGAAGATAGGGCACGTACCTATTTAGATGTAAATTGTGCCAGTTGTCATGATCCGCGTTTAAACGATATTGCCACTTTTGATGCGCGATATGATATTCCTTTAGAGGATCAGAATTTTATCTATGGAACCGTCGCATACGATGAGGGGCTAAACGATCCTAGAGTTGTGGTGCCTCAAGATATTACGCGCTCTATGGTTCATTTTAGAATGAATTCTACCCAAACAGGTATCGAAATGCCACCCATTGGGAAAGATGTGGTAGATGCCGAAGGGATGCAACTTATCACAGATTGGATTAATAGTCTGGGAGTACCCAGCTCAGCGGCACCCCAGGCCTTCTTTTCTGCATCTACCACAAACGGAACAGCTCCATTAGTTGTAGATTTTGATGCTTCGGCTTCATCAGATACCGATGGCGATGCATTGAGCTTTTCATGGGATTTTGGCAATAATGCAACAGCCCAAGGTGTAAATGTGAGTCATACCTATACCGTAGCCGGCACCTATACGGTTACATTGACGGTAGACGATGGGCAATCTACAGATCAAGCAACGACGACCATAGTTGTAGAGGACGGCAGCCAACCTCCTTCGGATACCAGTGCAGTTGCGTTTACAGATGCGACAAATTTACTTCAGCAAGACAATTATAGTGGATTGGCAATGGCTGTCGTTGATATGAACAATGATGGTAAAGACGATATCGTTCAATTCAACCAAGGCAGGTCGATGCGCGTGCAATATCAAAATGCAGCCGGGCAGGGTTTCAGTTCCTATACTTTTGGTCAAGTAAGCAATCAAAATCAATGGAGTGCGGCGATTGCCGATGTCGATCAAAACGGATATAACGATGTACTTTGTGGAGGTGCCTACGACAATGTTCGGGTAATCACCAATGGTAATGGGAACGATTCCTACACACTACAGACATTACCCAACTCTAATATTTTTATTCAGGGAAGTAATTTCGTAGATATCAACAATGATGGCTGGGCAGACATATTTGCTTGTCATGATGATGCTCAATCAAGGGCTTACCAAAATAATCAGGACGGCACTTTTAACTTCAATGCCGATTTAATTAGTACCATCACTACTCCTGCAAGTGATAATTCGGGTAACTATGCAAGTATGTGGATCGATTATGATAATGATCGCGATTTGGATCTATACATTTCCAAGTGCAGGGGCGGCGTAAACAATCCAGATGATCCAAGACGAATCAATATGCTATGGCAGAACGATGGTAACAATAATTTTACAGAGGTTGCAGCGCAGGCAAACCTTAAAATCAAAGACCAAACTTGGTTGTCTGACTTTGGGGACATTGACAACGACGGCGACTTAGATGCGATTGTAATCAATCATGGTACGGGGCCAAACTTAATGCGAAATAATGGCAATGGTACGTTTACAGAAGTCACCCAGAACAGTGGCCTACTCCCTACCCTAAACCCTACTGACTTTTATGGCATTCAAGGTTTCTTTAGAGATTTCAATAACGACGGTTTTCTTGACCTGATGGTATCTGGCGATGCGCATTACATTTTCTACAATAAAGGCGATGGTACATTCGAGAACGCACCAAATCCTTTTAATTCAAATCAAATACAATCTTTTACAGTTGGTGACTTAAACCATGACGGATTCTTAGACATCTATGCCGGCTACGCCAACGGACTAAATACTCCAAGTTCGATAAAAGATCGCATATGGCTGAATTCTGGGAATACGAACAATTTCCTGAATGTGCAGCTTAAGGGCACCCAGAGCAATAGCAATGGCATTGGGGCCCGGGTAGAGATTTATGGAGCCTGGGGCATACAAATTCGCGATGTAAGATCGGGTGAAGGCTATGGTTTAAACAATTCGTTTACCCAACACTTTGGAATCGGTGCAAACACCCAAGTAGATAGGGTGGTAGTTCGTTGGCCTTCTGGTGCGGTGAGCGAACTGAACAATCCCGCCATAAATCAATTTTTGAACATTACAGAAGACGAATCGGCCTGTCCCGATACCGATGGTGATGGGGTTTGTAATGCTAGCGATATCTGTGAAAACGGTGACGATACTGTAGATACAGATGGCGATTCAGTACCGGACGCCTGTGATATTTGTGAAGGTGGCGATGATACTGTTGATACCGATGGCGATGGTATACCAGACTTTTGTGAAACCACTTGCCCAGATAGTGACGGGGACGGTGTTTGTGATGAAGATGATGTTTGCGAGAATGGGGATGATACTATTGATACCAATGGTAATGGCATACCAGACGCTTGTGAACCTGCAGTCTGCCCTGGGATTAACTTTAACGATTACAACCTAATTTCCTATGCCAATCAGGATAATGGCCCTGTAACTGTTCAAGATAATGGCAATACCATTTTTATGACAGGCAATGCTTGGAAAGCCATGGAGGTCAACTATACCTTTACGCCGAATACAGTCGTACAATTCGATTTTAGAAGTACCGCGGAAGGTGAAATTCACGAAGTGAGTTTTGATAACGACAATACGTTTGGCCCTTCGGTTCGCATAGTACCCTATGGCAATCAAGGATATAACGGCGATGTACCTGTAGAACGTTACCCTGGCGATCAAAGTTGGAAAACCTACACCATAAATATCGGTGCGGAAATTACTGGAATTTACAGGTATATGGTCTTTACCGCCGATGATGATGCCGATGGTTCAGGTAACTCATTTTATCGCAACGTATCAGTTTTTGAAGATGCAAACGGAAACGGCATTTCTGATGTGTGCGACGGTACTGCCTGTGCCGATAGTGACAGCGACGGCGTCTGTGACACAGACGATATTTGCCCAGGTGGCAACGATACTCTCGATACTGATGGAGATGGAATTCCCGACTTCTGTGATACAACCTCTTCATGCACAAGTGTAGACGTTCGTATTACCTTTGATCGCTATGCAGCAGAGGTCACCTGGCAATTGAATGATGAAAATGGACAGACTGTTTTAGCCGGAAATGGCTATACAAGCGCCAATAACAGCACAACGATAATTGAAAGTGCCTGTCTCCCTGCCGGTTGCTATGATTTTGTGATTTATGATTCCTATGGTGACGGAATTTGCTGTGGCTATGGCTCTGGTTCATACGCCGTAACCGATGCATTGGGAACCGTAGTGGCATCGGGTGGTAATTACACTACATCAGAAACGACCAATTTCTGTGTAGGTGAAACTGCGACCACAAGTCTAAGAATTGAGATTGAAGAATCTAGTTCATCACTTACCCTCTCACCTGTGCCAGCAGATCAAGTAGTACAACTTAATTACTATTTTGAGACAGGGTCTACAGGCAAAGTAGGAGTGTCTATTTTCGATAGTGCCTATAGGCAAGTATATCAAAAGGTGATTTCTAAAGATACGTTCAGTAAACAAATAGATGTTTCACAATTACCTGAGGGAGTTTATCTTATAAGATTAACAAATGAACAAGAAATATTGACGCAACGTTTTCTCGTTAAACACTAGTACAATTGCAATAAGGAATACAAAACCGCTGCCAAAAAGTAGCGGTTTTTTTGTATCGCCCTTCCCGTAAATATCCTTACATTTAGGCTTATTATGTCAATCCAAAACATTCATGAAAAGACTTCTTTTTTTACTGTGCATTTTCGCTTTCTCGATAAGTTTGGCCCAAGATGCTGTAGAACTAAAATCAAAGGTCCGTCATAGTATAGATGAACTTCGCGAATTCGTCGCCATACCTAACGACGCATTAGAGCATGCAGATATTAATTTGAATCTCACCTGGTTGACCAAAAAGTTCAATGCCCGTGGTTTTAATTCCTCTATACTACCAACCGAGGGGGAATCGCTTTTTTTTGCTGCATTACCAATGGAAGATACCAAACCCACGATTCTCTTTTATATGCATTTTGACGGGCAATCGGTAGACCCGGACAAATGGGATCAGCCGAATCCGTATAAAGTAGTATTGAAATCCCCAGAAGAATCTGGTTGGAAAACTCGATCTTTTGATGAGTTGGCCGACGATATTGACTATGATTGGCGCCTTTTTGGCCGTTCCACTTCCGATGATAAAGGACCAATTGTAATGTTCCTTAACGCCATAGATCTATTGAAAGAAAATAATGTGGCCCTTCCTTTTAATGTCAAAGTAATTCTCGATAGTGAAGAAGAGAAAAGCAGCAAACCGCTTCCAAAGGCTGTAAAGGAATACCGTGAATTATTGGAAGCCGATTTTTTGGTCATCAGCGACGGACCCGTGCATGTCTCGGGGAAACCGACAATAGTTTATGGTTGCCGTGGTATTACCACTCTTTCACTGACCACCTACGGACCCATAAAACCTCAACATAGCGGCCACTACGGCAATTATTCTCCCAATCCTGCATTTCAGTTAACGAAGGTTTTATCTAGCATGAAAGACGATAGCGGTAAAGTTGTAATTGATGGGTATTACGATGGCATATCGCTAGATGAAAATACCATGGCAATATTGAAAAGCGTTCCGGAAGATGCCGCAACGATCAATGGAAATCTTGCCATTAAAACACCCGATGCCGTAGGAAGTTTTTATCAAGAATCCTTGCAGTATCCTTCATTGAACATTCGTGGGTTAGGTTCTGGTTGGATTGGAAAAAAAGCGCGTACCATTGTCCCTGCCACGGCCACAGCCGAGCTAGACTTGCGTTTGGTTCCCGAAACTGATGGTACAAAGCTCAAAAAATTGGTGACGGATCACATTCGCGAACAGGGATTCTATATCACCGATGCAGAACCTACATTGGCCGAGCGTAATTCCCATGACAAAATCATGAAGGTAAGCGAAGGATCGGTTACCGACGCCTTTCGGACTGATCTGAAAGACCCTAATGGCAATTTCTTGGTCAATACTTTGAAAACCACCTTTAACGACGAGGTGGTACAAATACGAATTATGGGGGGCACGGTCCCGATCGCACCTTTTATCAATGAGCTAAAAATACCTGCATTCATAGTGCCCATGGTAAACCCGGACAACAATCAACACAGCCCAAACGAGAATATTAGAATTGGACAATTGGCTTATGGCATCAAAGCCTTTTATGGTATGCTAAGTACCAAAATGTAGCATTTGTCACAAACGATATGTATTGAAGTCTTTGGTAATGAAGATTCTAATTATCAAATGACATGTTATGTTCAAAAGACGGCATAATTCTTGCCTTTATAAAGCTATGAAACCTAAAAACCTCCTGGTAGCAGCACTAATCTGCACCTTTTCTATAGGAACACTGATGGCTAAAACCCATTCCTTTTCAAAAGGAACCCCTTTAGAAATGAACTATAATGCGCCAACAATCATTGAAATGCTCCAAAACGGTGAACGTTATTCCATCGAAATAACGTCGCTAGGATGTTTTCATGGCACAAGACAAACCCTTACCGTTTCTAAAGAAGCTGATGTAGTTACAGCCCATTTTCAGGATAAGACTATCGTTCTTTCGGAAAAAGAAATTCAGGCATTGGTCAACTTTGAACTACAACTACGAGATTTAAAAATTGGGGGGTGCACCACTGTTGACACCTATGTCTTGCGCTATGGCCAAGACAAGTTTCAAACCAGCGATGGCACCTGTATGTGGAACGGTGGGAAGAAGCTGCTGCAAAATTTAGGTCTGCTATAACCAATTTTTACCCACCGATACTACGATCCTTTTCCAATCGTTGATATAGTATGCGCCCATTCATACAATTCTATTACATTGCGGCTATAACGCTCCTAGCCAATTACGGCTACGGGCAAAAGATAAGCGTGCTGGATAGCTTGAATATGGAGCAAATACCATTTGCTACAATATCATTTGGTGATGGCCTCGGTACGTTTGCCGATGATGACGGCTCTTTCATTTTCAACAAAAAACGCTATCCCGATATCGATACACTCTATGTGTCGGCCATGGGCTATGCAGAAAAGAAGGTGATTTTTAGCGATGCGCTTGTACAAGTATTGCTGCGACCAGAAGTGTCACAATTGGGCGAAGTTATTGTTTCTGCGCCCAAAGAGGGGAAATTCAAATTCAAAAAACAGAAGGCAGAAACCCACACAGATCTTTTCGCCTGTTGGCTGCCAACTGTTGAAAGTGAGATTGCCGTGCTCTTTAAACGTTACGAAAATAGGGCAACTCAGATTTCAAAACTTTATCTACCAATCAATGCCGAACGGGAATACAAATCAAAAGGAAAAGGCAATTTCGCAACCATTTTTCGAATCAATTATTATGAGAACAAAGGAGGAAGACCCGGAGCTCCTATCCCTTATGAAGAAACCATTTTTTCAATGGATCAAAAGGAGGACAAGGTTTTTGAATTAGACATCTTGTCAAAATCAGTATTTATTCCCGAAGATGGAATTTTTGTTTCACTGCAAGTATTAGGGTATGCAAAAAAAGATGGCCGCTTGGCCCAAACCAAACAATACAGGGAAATCAAAACGCCAAGGGGAATTCAAAAAATATCCACTTCCTTTAGACCCTTGTTACCGTTCATAAAAGGGGCTTCGCACAAGAACACCTATGTTAGACGTATTTTTTTAAACAACAAAAAGTGGCAGGTTTTCGACAAACGCTACAACAAAAACTCCAAGCTCATTCAAAACGGCAACCGAAATTACGGATTGGGTGCAGAATTCAAGGTTTGGGAAGACTAAACTGCTCCCTTAGGCTTGTAAATGCCTTATTTTGATTCTTTTTTTATAATAATCACGAAAGTATCACGGTATTTTTAAATCGTTGTGAACTCCCTGTTATACTGTTCCTCTTCATTTGTCTTAAATAATTAAAACCTTACAAAATGAAGAAATTACATGTATTAGCAAGTTTATTGCTTTCGGTACTGATTTTTAGTTGTACCGAGGAAGAAGCGACGCAGTTAGAGACTGTTTTGCCTACAACTGGAGCCATCAGTGGCGGACCGTTCACCTTTTGCGTAGATGGCACCCCGGATATGGTAGATGGTATATCCATAACTACTCAGAGTAATGTTGGTCCGAATAGTACCTGGGTCATTACAGATGCCGATGGCACTATTTTAGGACTTCCGCCAACTTTAGAGGCCGTTCAAGGAGTAGATTTTGACGCCGCCGGTGCTGGGGTCTGTTTGATTTGGTATCTGCGTTACGAAGACGGATTGTCTGGTGCCGAGGTAGGCGAGAACGCTAACGATTTGATGGGAACTTTTGACCTGTCTAACTCAATTACCGTATATCGCAACCAGACCGAAGCCGGTGAGCTTGTCGGTGGACCATTTGAATTTACGGTCGACGGTACACCCGACATGGTAAGTGGTATCAGCTTAAATAATCCTGATGCCTCAGGTACCAACAGTACCTATGTTATTACCGATGCCGATGGCAATATCTTGGGCTTGCCACCTACCTTGGATGCAGTTGAAGGAGTAGATTTCGACGGTGCTGGAGCAGGAGTATGCCTTATCTGGTACTTGCGCTACGAAGATGGATTGGTCGGTGCCGAAATGGGTCTTAACGCAAATGACCTAGAAGGATGCTTTGACCTGTCGAATCCAATAACAGTTACAAGAAACCAGGGCGCAGTTGCAGGTGTGCTTTCAAGTGATGACTTCACGTTCTGTGTTGATGGAGCTGCCGATTACGTTTCAGGTATTAGCTTAGATTCATCCGGAGCGGTAGGATCTTCAAGCACTTGGGTCATTACAGATGCCGATGGCAATATCTTGGGCTTGCCTCCTACTTTGGATGCGGTTGAAGGTGTAAACTTCGACGGTGCAGGAGCCGGTGTTTGTCTAATTTGGTACGCCCGATACGAAGGCGAGATTCAAGGTGCCGAAGTGGGAATGAATGCAGGTGACATTACAGGTGACTTTGCACTTTCAAATCCGATTACAGTGACCAGAAACCTTACCGAAGCAGGAGAGATCATCTGTAACAATTTTGTGTTCACGGTAGACGGCACTCCTGATTATGCTACAGGAATCGTACTAGAAAATTCAAACGCCAGTGGTAGCTTAAGCACTTGGGTAATCACCGATGCCGATGGAAACATCTTGGGCCTTCCTCCTACGCAAGAAGCGCTTGAAGGGGTAAACTTCGACGGTGCAGGACCAGGGGTTTGTTTGATCTGGTACTTACGTTATGAGGAAGGAATAAAAGGATTGGAAGCAGGCATGAACGCCAATGACCTAGAAGGTTGCTTCGACTTCTCGAATTTCCTATCCGTAACGCGTAACTAATTTGTTTTGATTAAGTGTTCGTAGTTTTCAATCAAAAATCCCGCTAGGCTTTTCCTGGCGGGGTTTTTTTTAGTATTGCTATCCTACAATTCTGTTTGCAAGAGTTCCTGGGCCTTTTTAAGTAAGAGTCTATTCTCCCTAAAACTGACCTTTGACATTCCCTCCGACTCATTTACAATTTCTTTAAGTAAAGCCGTGGCCTCGTTTTTCTTTGAGTTTCTAATATAGAATTTGGCCAACTCCAAACGTTCTAGATACCTACTATAAGGTGCATCGAATTGCTCTAGATAGCGTTGTGCCAATTTAGTGTCGCCACTTTTTTCCAAAGCCAATGCATATAAAAAAGCTGCCCTTGATTTTTCGAACTTGGGTTTGTCCTTAATGGTTTCAGCGCATTGAATCGATTCATCAAAACGAGACGAAAAGTAGTATGCCTCCTGTAATTTCGAACTAACATAAAAATCGTTTTGAAAAGTGCCTGAAAGACAAGCCTCATAATTGTCGATTGCCTTATCGTACATTTCCGCCTCTAGATAGGCATCGGCCAAGGCCGATTGATTTTCAAAGGTATCGGCAAACTTGAACTTTTTTTCAAGGTCGGTAATTTTTTTAGAGGGATTTATAACAGTGACAAGACCATCTTGTACCCGATCAATATCCTTCTTACTAATAACGTTATAGAACAAATAAATTAGTGATCCCAGTATGGGTAAAAAGATAATAAGCAAAAACCAGTAGTACGCATTACGATTGGTATAACAATGATATACGCAATAGCCTTGCAGGGCAACAATAAGATAATAATACATACAGCTAAAATAGAAACTTCCAGCAATGGGACCCTATAAGCAGTCGTTTATTCGATAAACCATATTAGAATTACGCAGAATTACGACTTGCGTTGATGTTTCCATAAAGCGATCTGGTCACAATTTTCTCATACTCGGCAACATAGTCAGACCCCTTGCCAATTTGTTGTAGAGCATATTGTTGAATTACCAAGAGCGGAAGCACGATATTCTCGCGTATTTTTATAGACTCTCTTGATACTGCCTCATTCTCCATCAAAATTTTAGATCCTGAAATTAACAATAGCATTTTCTTTGATAGCTGATACTCCTCATAAAGGATATTCCAGAATTCACCATATTCGGCATTCTCTTTCATATAGCTTGTCAATTCAAAATAACACTTAGAGAGCGACATCATACTATTCAGCATCAGGGCCTTGAACAAAGGAACCTCTTTGAACAATTTTTTAAGGTCTTTCAACTTTCCTTTTCCCTTCATGGTCTCAATTGCGGTTCCAATACCGAAATAACCCGGTACATTTTGCTTTAATTGGCTCCAAGAACCTACGAATGAAATTGCCCTTAAATCGGTAAGTTCAAGTTTCTTTTTATTGCCTCTTTTTCCAGGTCTGCTCCCAATATTTGCTTTCGTGTAGTATTTCAAAGTGCTCATGTCCTCTAAATAGGGCATAAATTTCTTATGATGCTTTAGGGCATCATATTTCGCAAAACTAAGTTCCGACAGTTCTTCCATCAATTTTCGCGAAGACGCAGAAATCACATTTTCCTTTCCAAAAAGGTTGTTTGAAAGACCAGCAGTGAGCAATTGTTCACTGTTGTGCATAAATTGTTCCTTGGTGCCATAGGTACTGGTTATCGTCTGCCCTTGAATGGTCAATTGAATTTCATGATTTGCAATATCCTTGGTTTGGGCGGCATAAAACCTATGGGTCTTGCCTCCTCCACGGGCCGGTGGCCCCCCCCGACCATCAAAAAACAGTGCTTGCACACCATTCTTCTTACAGATTTTTGACAAACTTTCCTTTGTTTTGAAAATCGACCAATTGGCCTTCACATAGCCACCATCTTTTGTACCATCTGAGAACCCAAGCATAATCGTATGCTTATTCTTTCTGCGATCAAGGTGTTGACGGTATGCTTTTAAATTGAACAAGGCCGTCATCGTCTTTTCCGATGTGGCCATACCTTTCATGGTCTCAAAAAGCGGAACTATGTCAAAGGTAATCTCCTCGGCCTTCCATCCGCACCATCTAAAAAGACCAAATACAAATAGAACAGCGTAAATATCCTCTGAATTGCTGATGATATAGCGATTGCAACCATCCTCTCCGTTTTTCGACTGAATGTCCTTTAACTGTTGAATATTCTTGATGGTATCGCTAACAATATCTTCCTTAAAATCCTTAGGGTCTAGTTTGAAATTTTTGTTAAGCAACGCATCTTTCAATTTTGCGGCACTCAGTTCAGTGATACTTTCCTTTATGAGTTTCTTTTTCTTCAATATCGTTTCCACCACTTGATAATGAACGCTGTGATCTTGACGGATATCAAGTGAAGCGAAGTGGGTTTTAAAAATCTTGACCTTATCTATAAAATGATCTAATTCTTTGAGATATAGCGAATTGTACTTTTCGATCAAAAGCCTTCTAATTGTTTGTAAGGGCGCAAGAATTTCGGCATAGCCAATACTTTTCTTAGTATCGAACATGGCCTTATACAGATTTGCCTGTAACTCCTTCAAGGGGTCTTGCACTGCCTTGAAGGTTAGTTTTTTCAACAATACCTTTAGGTCATTATAGTAGCACTTCATAAGGGTAACTCGTAATTCGTCGGCTACATCTTTCGTAATCGCGGCTGTAACAAACGGATTCCCGTCCCGATCTCCCCCAGGCCAAAAACCGAGTTTCATAATATTGTGGTTCTCAAAGTTCTCGTCCTTGATATTCTCTTTGATATAAGCGTACAAATCCCCTACGGCATTATAGTATACATTTCTAAGAATATAGATGATGTTCTTTGCCTCGTCTAATGGGGTGGGTTTTTTGGCATTGATCAAGGAAGTAAGACCTAGCTGTTGTAGGCTAACATCTATTTCATCGATTTTATCCTCTAAGATCAAAGATCTGAGTTCCGCGATAATATCCAGAACCGCCGGGGTATAAAATTGCGTCGGATGTGCCGTAAGTACAATTCGTGCACTAAAAGAGGACAGTTTATCGGCAACCTTGTCCCAGCTTTTGTTTTTCTTGGCAAGTTGAATATAATCACGAATCGAGAGTACATTGCTATGTTCGTGAAGTTTAGGAAACGCTGCATCCTCAACGCTATCATACAAAACCACTTGACGTTCTACGTACTGAATGATCCTGAACATAAAATCAATACGCTCTTTCTCTGTATGAAGTTCAGCATAATTCTGAAAAAAAGCATCCAAAATCTCTTGTGGATTTTGCCCGGAACGTAATCCTTTTTTGCTCTGATCCAGTAAAAGTGGAATTAGCATTCCAACATTTTCAATATTGCGATACGGAAGGTTCAAGAACAAGCTGTTGTATACATTGAACTTGTTATTGACCGATTTTTTAAATTCTTTGAGGCGCTCTGATTGTTGCATTTTTATATCCTATTTGATGCTCCCATTTTCATATGGAAATTTGATAAGGGCAAGGGGTAAATATCGTGATAAATACAAAACTGTAGAAGTGATTGCGTAGCAAATCACAAAATCGGCACCTCATAATCAAAAAACCAACAAAGCACCTGACTGCTTTTAGATTTTAAAAAAAGTCTTGATACTGCATAACCCTAAAATCAAAGGTATTGAATTCCGGGTTTTTATCCTTCATCCTTTTATACAGATCCATACTTCCGACCGCCCTATTGGCGGCACCTGAAGGTGCTGTAAGCGAAATAGTCTTGATGATTCTCGAAGGGTTCGACCTTCCGCTAACCGGCAACTTAAATTCATGCATTCGTGGCACCTTATCATTAACCACTGTCAATTGCAACCCATGGGCCTTTAAATGTTTTCTAAAAAAAAATTCTGGACCATTTTTACTATTTCCCCCGGTAAACAAGAGGGTATCAACTTTTGGGTATAGCTTTAGATAGCCAACGATATCGCGCAATTTTATTTCTTGCATGCCAAGATCCGAAGCATCTATCTTAACTCTTTTGGCACTTGCAACGATATCACAAACACCAATTTTCCTGCTTTTTAAAAAAGTTTTGCGTTGTTGAATGGCCATCTTGGTATTCTCATATTTTAGACCTAGGTCGAAAATACGATCAAGGATCGGCCATAGTTGTCCGTCTCTACTACCGTAACAAAAGTTTACGTCGCGTTCTTTCAACTTTTTTTGGGTAAAGCGTGGTGGCGGTAATGTGCCTACAATAAGCTTGGTTACACCAGGGAAAAGAAAAGGCTCATATGGATGGGTGTGTTCGAACAATTTGGCAAAATTGATTTTTGTTGGAGGGAAAAATACGAATTAGATCGGTATCTAATTCATAGGCGGTTGACATTTGTCCCCCGATTTTGTACTTTGGATTCTCAGGATAAAACGCGCATCAATGCGTGTTTGATACAAAAATGCTTAATTATGGGTAAAGGGGACAAAAAAACAAAACGCGGCAAAATTGCAAGTGGCACTTATGGAGCCAGGAGAAAGCGTAAAAGCAAAAAGGTAGTGGCTAGCTCTAAAACCAAGAAAAAAGCAAAGGCAAAAAAGTAAGTCTTAGTCTCTCCTAAAGTTGAGACCCACATTGCCTTCCAAATCTATTTGCAGTTCATAGGTATAGAATCCAGGGCCTAAAGGCGTCTCTCCTACAAAATCAATAGGTTGTAGTACATGACTATTGCCCGTAGTATCTATCTTTATGTAGGCGTAAGTGTAGGCCGTTTCATATTCTAAATAGTCTGTAAAACTGCCAGCCGAGACATTTTCGTGAAATTTATCCTCTGCCCCTACTTGTACCTTGTCATAGGCAAATTCATTGTTGTTTTTTACTCGAATATTTACGGCAGAAATATTATCATCCCTATCGGTGCACCCAAACGAAAAAATGAGAACGAATAGTAAGCCATAGCAGTATTTTTTCATAGCATCGGTTTTAAGAGAAACGATACTATAAAAACGTATGCTTACGAAAAATATTATCGAATAAATACGGGTTCGTGGGCTTTGGCCGTATGGTTAGGGCTAAATTCATAGCCATCTAAAGCAAACCCCTTAACATCATCAAGGGTTTTTGCATCTGAATCAATAATGTAGCGCACCATAGAACCTCTTGCCTTTTTTGCAAAAAAGCTGATAACTTTAAGCTTATCTTCTTTCCAATCTTTAAAGACTGGGGTGATTACCGGCACTTTTAACGACTTGGTATCAACTGCCCCAAAATATTCCTTACTGGCCAAATTCAAAAAAAGCTCGTCTTCTTGCAACTCCGAATTCAACTGTGCGGTAACTTTCTTTTTCCAAAAATCATACAGGTTCTTAGCGCGGCCCACTTTTAGTTTGGTTCCCATTTCAAGACGATAAGGCTGTATCAAATCCAATGGTTTTAGAATTCCATATAAGCCGGAAAGAATTCGCAATGTATCTTGCATAGCTTCCATTTTTTTGACCGGCAAGGTATATGCGTCGAGTCCTTGGTATACATCGCCATTGAACGCATAAACGGCCGGCCGGGCATTATCCAAGGTAAAGGGCAAGGTAAACTCTTGGTTGCGTTCCCAATTCAGTTGGGCCAAGCTGTCACTGATACCCATGAGTTTGGCAATTGCCCTGGGTTTTTTTTTGGCCAATACCTTATTTAGTCTTGCAGATTCCTCAACAAACAGAGGTTGTGAGTGTGCAAGTTTTGGATATTCTCGTTCAAAATCAAGGGACTTCGCCGGCGATACTACGATTTTCATTTTCTAGCTTTTAAGACCAATAAAAATAACAATGATATTCGGGATAACCTATCCCTTGTTAAAGTAGTTTACAATACCACTATTATAGAAGTTTATAGCTTACTGACTATGCTTTGCGTAATGACGCCACTTTTCAATACAGGTTGCAATATCTTCTGGGATTTCAGAGTCAAAACGCATTTTTTCTCCTGTGACGGGGTGCACAAAGCCAAGTGTTTTAGCGTGTAAGGCCTGTCTTGGTAATACTTTAAAAGCGTTTTCTACGAACTGCTTGTATTTCGTAAACGTGGTACCCTTTAATATTCTATCCCCGCCATAGCGCTCATCATTGAAAAGGGTATGACCAATGTACTTCATATGGGCTCTAATCTGATGGGTACGGCCGGTCTCCAGTTTGCAGGAAACCAAGGTTACATACCCAAGACGCTCTATCACTTTGTAGTGGGTAATCGCCTCCTTGCCCTCATCACCTTCAGGAAAAACCATCATTTGTAATCGGTTCTTAGGATGACGTGCTAAATTACCTTCAATGGTACCCGCGTCATGTTCCATATTTCCCCAAACCAATGCGACATATTCTCTTTCGCTGGTCTTTTTGAAAAACTGTTTCGATAAATGTGTCATGGCCTTTTCGGTTTTGGCCACGACCAATAGGCCTGAAGTATCTTTATCAATTCGATGCACCAAACCTGGTCGTTCATCGCTATTCACCGGCAGATCTTTAATATGGTGCAATAGGGCATTAATTAAGGTACCCGAATAATTTCCATGCCCGGGATGCACCACCATGCCTGCAGCCTTGTTCACCACAAGTAAGGCATCATCTTCATAAACGATATTCAAAGGAATATCTTCGGGAATCAATAAAAATTCATGGGGAGGGTGTTCAAACAGCACTTTCACTTCGTCACCTGCCTTTACCTTGTAGTTCTGTTTTACTACAGCACCATTTACCCAAACGTGGCCGTTTTTCGCAGATTGTTGAATCTTGTTACGGGTGGCATATTCGATGAAGTTCATCAAAAACTTATCAACTCGCAGAGGCTCTTGCCCCTTGGCCGCAATAAATTTATGGTGCTCATAAAGCTCGTCCTCGCTTGCTTGGGGGCCTTCTGAAGTGTTCATTGGTTTTCGGAATCAGCTTTGATTTCCGATTGTTGCGTTCTCCTACCATTGCCACAAACCAGCTCTACCTTTGAGGTTTTCGGCAATTTAGTGCCCGCAGAAATATTCTTGCCTTTATATTTTACATAATACACCATATCCTTACCAATTTGGTCGATGTAGGTAATGCGCTGTACATCCAAACCTACGGCCCTTAGTTTGGATTTGGCGTTTCTAGAAGAATTTTGAATTATATCGGGAATACTAACTTTCTTGTAACCGGATGGGTTGACCGTGAAATAGATTTTTCTATTTTCCTTTACTCTTTTCCCGGCAATAGGATTCTGTTCGATAATGGAAAAACGAGGATAATCAGGATTGTAATTTGCCGAATCGAGCACTTCAAAACGAAGGCCCGCCTCTTTGACTGCAGAGCGCATATCGGGGACCGACATCTTTGCAAAATCGGGTACTTCAACAAATTCCCCATGATTGGTCGTGCTTTTTAACCATTGTAAGGTGAGGAAAATAATCACAATTAGCGCCAAAAGAGCAAGCCCCAACTGGATCAAAAATGTTTTGCTCTTTATAAAACCGAAAAAATCTTTCATGGTATTCATTTGACTAGCACAAATATAGGAAACCGATTGCTTTTTTCTTTACTTTGAAATGCAGAACGATGGTAGTTTTCTTTTCTTTAGACTTTTAGCCGTTCTTAATATTAGTAGCGTATGTTGAAAAAAAATATTGCCATAATCATGGGCGGTTTTTCTAGCGAGTATCAAATTTCGCTTAAAAGCGGTAACGTTGTCTATGATCATTTGGACAAGGAAAAGTACGCGGCCTACCGTGTTCACATTTCTAAAGATAAATGGGTATATATCGATTCCGATAATAGGGAGCATCGCATCAATCGAGATGACTTTTCAATCACAACGGCAAAAGGTAAGTTAACATTTGATTGTGTGTTCAATGCTATTCACGGTACTCCCGGTGAGGACGGACTATTACAGTCTTATTTTCAGTTGTTACAAATACCGCAGACATCCTGTGGCTATTACCAATCTGCCCTAACTTTTAATAAACGCGATTTGTTGAGTGTTTTAAAGCCATACGGAATAAAGTCGGCGGCATCCTATTACCTCAATTTCGGCGATCCGGTTGATGAGGAGGCGATTATTTCGAAAGTTGGCTTGCCCTGCTTCGTAAAGGCCAACAAAGCCGGAAGTAGTTTTGGCATATCGAAAGTGTACAAAAAGGACGAGCTAAGAAAGGCCATTGAAAATGCCTATAAGGAGGATGATGAGATTATTATAGAAGCGTATTTGAATGGTACCGAGGTTTCGGTAGGGGTCATCAAGTACCATGGTAAGACCAAAGTGTTACCGGTTACTGAAATAGTAAGTGAAAACGACTTTTTTGATTACGAGGCAAAGTATCAGGGCAAATCGAAAGAAATCACCCCAGCACGAATTTCCATTGAACAAGAAAAGCAAGTCGTTGAAATGGCCAGAAAAGCGTATGACGTTTTAAAAATGACCGGCTTTTCGCGCAGTGAGTTTATTTTTGTGGACAATGAGCCCTATATGCTCGAAATGAATACAACCCCGGGACTTACCACCGAAAGCATCTTGCCACAGCAGGCAAACGAGGCAGGTATTGGTCTGTCGGAACTTTTTGAAAGTGCAATAATTGAAGCTTTACGCTAGAAAGACTTACTTTTAATCTCTAAACTAATCGGGATACTATGAAACGTGCCATTTTTCCAGGTTCCTTCGACCCCTTGACATTGGGGCATTATGACATTATACAAAGAGGCATTACGCTGTTCGACGAGCTTGTTATCGCCATAGGTATCAATGCCGAAAAGAAGTATATGTTCACACTAAAGGAACGGCAACAGTTTATAGAAGAAGCTTTTAAAGATGAACCAAAAATAAAAGTTACTACTTATCAGGGACTAACGGTCGACTTCTGTAAGGAAATCGATGCTGATTTTATTCTAAGAGGGCTGCGTAATCCTGCCGATTTTGAATTTGAAAAAGCTATTGCACATACCAATAGAAGCCTTTCCGAGATAGAAACCGTATTCTTGCTCACCTCTTCTGGCAAGTCATTCATTAGTTCTTCCATAGTTAGGGATGTTATTAGGAATGGCGGGGATTATTCAGGTTTGGTACCCAAGACTGTGCGAATGCAATAGAATTTTTTCCCTAACATACTTAGGTTTTTTTTGGCGTTTTCTTATGGAAAAAGTTGTCATACATCGAATAGAAAGCAGCTTACCACTCGTTTTTGCAAGTTCACAACAAAAATTTAGCATTAAAGTATAATCTTATTTATTTTGTAGGAAAATACTACTTATGTTAAAAAGTGCATCCCAAGCACATTTTGGTTATTTGGTTGATCAACTACCACAGGCTATTGCATTCTTCAATAAGCAACGTAAATTGATATATGCCTCCAGCAAATGGATTTCGGACTTTAAGTTCGAAAGACACGATGTCTTTGGCAAATCTATATTCCAGCTCTTTGGGAAACAGGGTAAAAATTGGGACGACGCATTAAAACAATGCTTGCAAGGAAATCCTGAACCAAGACACATTAAGCGTCAATTCGATGATTCTAAGTCTGAGAAGTGGTTCGAATGGACCTTCAAACCTTGGTACGACGAAAAAGAGAATATCAAAGGCATCATCATACAAACAACCAATGTCACAGAACAAGTTGCGCAGCAACATCATTACGACAATTTAAAGATGTTGTTGGCAGAACAATCTAAACTTGCCAAAATAGGTACCTGGCACTATTGCGCAATACAAGATAAACTCACATGGTGCGAAATGACGGCCCAGATACATGAGGTTCCTGAAGGTTTTACCCTAGAACCTGATGCCGCTACAAATTTTTTTAAGCAGGGTTATGATCGAAATACCATGGCACGTCTTTTGGAAGATGCCCTTAAATCCGGTACCCCATGGAATGAAAAATTGAAACTCATTACTCATAAAGGCAATGAAAAATGGGTCATTACTACTGGTAAACCGGTTTTCAAAGACGACAAATTCGTGGGTTTGGCAGGTAGCTGCCAAGACATTGATTTTCAAGTGAGGGAACAGGTCAAATCTCTTGAAAATGAAAAACTCCTGCGCACATTGATCGACAATTTACCACAGCACATATTCATAAAGAATCTGCAGTCGCAAAAAATACTCGCCAATAAGGCGGAGGTCGAATTTTGTGGTTTTTCAGACGAATCGGAACTTATTGGAAAATCGGATTTCGAAATTTTTGATAAAGAAACGGCAGAACAAGCACGAGAGGACGATCTACAAATTATAAAAACTTTACAGCCTTCGATAGATAAAGAATATCTGAATATCTGTGTAAATGACAAAAAATCCTCCATTCTAACCTCTAAGATTCCTTTGGTAGGAGATGATGGTGAAGCATTCGGTATTGTAGGTATTCGTATGGATATTACGCATTTGAAACAAAAAGAAGCGGATCTCAATAGCCTCATCAATGTCACCTCGGAACAGAATAAAAAACTAATCAATTTTGCACATATCGTTTCACATAATTTGCGCTCACATTCCGCGAATTTTTCAATGCTGCTCGATTTTTTAGTCAATGAGAAAAACGCAGAAGAACGCGAGAACATTATTAACATGCTTGTTGAGGCTTCAGACAATTTGCTTGAGACCTTGGAAAACTTGAATGAGGTGGTCAAAATAAATACCAATACCAGTTTGGTGAAAAAACCGGTGGTACTTCGGGAAGCGGCTGTTAAGGTAAAGCAAAATCTGTCTGCCTTCCTTCAGAATAATAATGCAAAAGTCATTAATCGCATTTCAGATAAAATAAACGTACCGGTCATCCCAGCCTATTTGGAAAGTATTCTAATGAACCTTCTCACCAATGGCATTAAATACAAAGACCCTAGTAGAGATCCCGTCATTGAATTGCGTGCAATGAAAATTCAAGATAATACCGTCTTATCTATAAGTGATAACGGCATCGGGATCGATATGGATAAATATGGCGATAAACTCTTCGGGATGTACAAGACTTTTCATAACAATCCTGATGCACGTGGTATCGGCTTATATATAACAAAGAATCAAATAGAGGCTATGCAAGGTAAGATCAGCGTTACCAGCGAAGTCGGGAAGGGTTCAACCTTTAACATATATTTTAATGAGAATTCTTAATTCAATTTGCATCATAGACGACGATCCAATTACTGTTTTTGGTATAAAAAAAATATTGAGCAATGTGGTGGTGTGCCAAACCGTGAGCACCTATGGCAATGGAAAATTGGCCATAGATGATATTAGATTCAATATTGAAAAGGCAGGTCAAGTACCGCAAGTTATTTTCTTAGATATCAACATGCCCGTTATGGATGGATGGCAATTTTTGGCCGAATTTATAAAACTGCCTATCAAAGAAAAAGTGCGCATAAACATTATTACTTCCTCTATTGATGTTGCCGACAAAGAGCGCTGGGAGTTCTACAAAACACAATCCCACCATATGATAACCTTCAACAATAAGCCTATAAAAAAAGATGAAATAGGGCAAATCACAAAGGTGGCCTAAGCGAAGGCGTTTTTTAGTAATTTTGATAAATCTAGACCTTATAGGTTTCTACGGAGAAACTTCATAGATTTTCATTCCTCAAAAAACGGCCTCATGCGTTATTTTTCGTTTTTATTGCTTTTTTGCCTAGTTGCCTGTGAACACAAACCGGAGGAGAAGGTAGCTGAATTTCCAACACATTTCGAAACAACAGAGGGTACCGAAACCGCGACCTATTTGCAAGTAGTGGATTTCTACATTCGATTAGCAAAAGAGTTTCCCGAAATCAATGTACAAACTGTTGGTGAGACCGATAGCGGGCAACCGCTTCACATAGCAACGTATAACCCCGATGGGGATTTCAATTTCAACAAAATAGGTCAAAACAAAACGATACTGCTCATAAACAATGGCATCCATCCTGGGGAGAGCGATGGAATAGATGCAACGATGATGCTTTTTAGGGATTTAGCAGCAGGTACTCTTGCACCACCCAAAAATACAGTTCTTGTAGCCATACCGGTTTATAATGTCGGTGGGGCACTAAATCGAAACACGGCAACTAGGGCAAACCAAAACGGTCCAAAAGCATATGGTTTTCGAGGCAATGCAAAAAACTATGACCTGAACAGGGATTTTATAAAATCGGACACTAAAAACGCTCGCACTTTTGCAGAGATTTTTCATCTGGTGAAACCCGATATTTTTATCGATAATCATGTCAGCAATGGAGCGGATTATCAGTATACACTTACTCATTTATTCACTCAACATGATAAGTTAGGAGGTCATCTGGGGGAGTATCTAAATACCCGGATAAGACCTGCATTAGAAGCTGCTTTGCTAGAAGACAACTGGGAAATTACGCCTTATGTAAATGTTTATAATGCAGTACCTGAAACGGGTTTTTCACAGTTTATGGATTATCCTAGATATTCGACAGGCTATACCACCTTATGGAACACCTTGGGCATGATGGTAGAAACCCATATGCTAAAGCCTTATAAAAAACGTGTTGAAGGCACCTATGCCCTGATGCAAAATATGATACGTATCGCGGAGAATGAGACCGAAAACATAAAGAAATTTCGTAAAAAAGCATTCGACTTTTCAAAAACCCTTACCCACTATCCTACCCAATGGGAAATAGATAGCACTAGAAATAGTATTTTGAATTTCAAAGGGTATGAAGCAGACAGCCTAGTAAGTGAGGTCACGGGAAAACCACGCTTAAGGTATGATCGTTCAAGACCCTTTACCAAGGAAGTCGTTTATAAAGATTTTATGATTCCGAAAGATTCCGTTCGTGTGCCAGAATACTATGTGATAAAAAAAGGATACACCGGCATTATGGAATTAATGCAATTGAACAATATTGAATTCGAAGTATTGGAAAAAGATACCTTGTTAACCGTCGAATCCTATCGTATAGAGGAGTATAAAACCCGAAATTCCCCATATGAAGGTCATTACCTTCATTACGATACCAAGGTTAGTCGGAATCAGGAAAAGATCACATTTACCGAAGGCGACTTCGTTGTTCCCGTTCGGCAAGAAGGCATACGGTATTTGATGGAAACTCTCGAACCAGAAGCTACCGATTCATTTTTCAATTGGAACTTCTTCGACACTATCCTACAGCAAAAAGAAGGGTTTTCGCCATACGTTTTCGAAGATGAAGCAGCCACATTGCTCAAACAAGATTCTGTTTTGCGCGATTCATTCCTGACGAAAAAAGCAACGGATCCAAAATTCGAGGCCAATTGGTATGCGCAGTTGAGCTGGTTATATCGGCAAAGCGATCATTACGAAAAGGCCCACATGAGCTACCCCGTATTTCGTGTTCTTAAGTAAGGTGACGTCCTAATCACCTTCAAATAGTAGCTTTATGTTGGTATAGGAATTCTCGAGTGCTTTTTTGATTTTGGCGGGACCTTTCCATTTCACCTTTTCGATACCTTCACTTTTTTGACCTTTTAGTTTGCCCTTGAAATTGGTTTTCATAGCGTACCAATGCACTTCTTTAAGCTTGTACTTCCCTTTTCGCTTAAAAACGTGGTAGGTGGTACGAAGAAAATTTTCAATTTTGAGGCCAGTAACCCCAGTTTCCTCTTCCACCTCCCTTAGCGCACATTGTTTTATCGTTTCCCCTTTATCAAGCTTCCCCTTCGGAATATCCCATTTGTCATTTCTGTATATAAAGAGCACCTTACCCTCTTTGTTGGTGACTACACCGCCAGCAGCTACCTCTAGCTCTATTTTCTTGGTAAATTTCTTTAAGATTTCTTCAGTATTGGGATGGTAGATATAGGCCTTTTTGAGTTTTTTCTTCACCAAGGCGTCAATGGCCTCAAGGATGGCATTTTCATTTAGTAGAAAGCAATTATCAGCCTTGGTCTCAGTGATATTATTTGTTAAAATCAACGGACGTTCATTGACAAAAACTTTATACATTTGTGGAATGATTTTAGACAAGAATACGGCTAAAAAAACAGCGGAACTCCTGCTGCAAATTAATGCAATAAAATTGAAACCGGAAAATCCCTTTACATGGGCTTCTGGATGGAAATCCCCAATATATTGTGACAATCGCATCATACTTTCGTACCCTGTAATTCGAAATTACGTTAGGGAGGAAATGGCAAAGCATCTAGAAGCCATCTACGGTAAACCCGATGTTATTGCCGGAGTAGCAACGGGCGCAATTGGAATAGGCGCCTTGGTTGCGGATTACCTGGGGTTACCTTTCATATACGTGCGACCAGAGCCTAAATCGCACGGGCGTCAGAACCAAATCGAAGGTAAATTGGACGAAAACCAAACCGTGGTCGTAATCGAAGATTTAATTAGTACAGGAAAAAGTAGTCTCAATGCAGTACGGGCGTTGAAAGATGCAGAGGCAAATGTGAAAGGTATGCTAGCTGTATTTTCGTACGGTTTTGATATTGCAGAACAAAATTTCGACGAGGAAGGTATTGATTTACATACCTTGTGCGATTATGAACATCTAATCAATCAAGCTTCACATCGTGAATATATTCGGGAAACACAATTGAATACCTTGATGGAATGGCGTAACAATCCTTCACAATGGAACCAATAAAAGAGCTATGTACATAGAAACTCCAAAAAAAATAATCGGTAAAAATCAAAAAGAAGTCTTCGAGTTTCTTAGCGATTTGAAAAACTTTGAACAATTAATGCCCGATTCGATCGCCAAGTTTGAGGTAATCAACGAAAATCGCTTTTTGTTTCAATTGAAGGGAATGCCTGAAATAGTTTTGGAAAGGAAAACTCAGGAACCCTATAAACAAATAGTGCTAGGAGCGGCTAGCGAAAAACTGCCGTTTACCCTTACCGCAGATATTGCGGCTATAGAAGCGCACAAAAGTGAAGTTCAACTGAACTTTTCCGGTGAATTTAATGCCATGATGGCGATGATGATCAAAAACCCCATTACCAATTTTATGGGTACACTTTCAGAAAACTTGGCAAAAGTCTGATCAATACAGCAGTCGTATTTCTTTAAAACCAAATTCTTTAGGGGTTTCGAAACCAATACGAAGTTTCCCCTCCTTGGTTACTCCTTTTATTACCCCTTCCCTAATTCTACCATCCTGAAGTTTGAAAGTGGCCGAAGTGTCTTTCATAAAGAGTTTGCTCTCATATACATCATGCAAATCTTCAAAATCAGCTTGCTCTACTGTCTCTAAACCATGCTTTAGATTTTTAAGAATAAGTTGCAGTACTTGGTCGTGATCAAAAGAACGTGCGGCGAGCAATTTTAAGGAACTTACACGTGATAGATCATGAAACTCAGTTTGGTTTACGTTCAATCCTATTCCTATTATGATGTTCTTGATTAGTTCTCCTGCTACTACTGTCTCGATAAGTACGCCACATAGCTTGTTGTTACCTGACAGAATGTCGTTAGGCCATTTAATTCGCAAATTAGGGATACCCAGTTGCTCGAGCGACGTATGAATAACATCACATACCAGCATATTCAAACAAAACTGATCTGATACGTTATAGTTGTGCAATGCACTTAAAACACTAAAAGTTAGGTTCTTACCTGGCTCCGAATTCCATGTTGTCCCCATTTGGCCCCTACCCTCATACTGGTCATTGGCAACAATAACCGTATTCGAATTTATACTACCATCGCGCAACTTTCGTTTTATATATGCGTTGGTAGAATCTATGGCATCAAGTTTGACTATTCGCATGTAAATGAGATAGTAAGGCTTTGGCAATGTATTATGCAAAACGTACACTAAAAGAACAAAAAAATAATAACTTTGTAAAAATTAAATTCTTTGGATGCAAAAAAAGAAAGCGAGCGCTGATGAGTTAATTGCATTGATTTTAGAGGGCATAGAAGAAGTAAAAGGGCATAACATTAATCTGCTCGATTTACGAGAAATAGAAAATACTGTATGTGAGTACTTTATCATTTGTAACGGAACCTCAAATACACATGTGAAAGCAATAACGGGGTCTGTTCAGAAAACGGTGAGCAAAGCCATTAAAGACAAACCTTGGCATGTAGAAGGCGAGGACAATGCAGAATGGGTTTTAATGGACTATGTTAACGTTGTAGTTCATATTTTCCAAAAACAAATAAGGGATTTCTATGACATCGAAGGGCTTTGGGGAGATGCCAAAGTCACAGTTGTAGAAAGTAGCGTAAATTAAAATCTAGAGCACTTTCTAGGTTAAAAAAAATAAAATGGCGAAAGACAATAATAGTAGTAAAAAACCGAAGTTTAGTTCCTGGTGGATTTATGGCCTGGTCATTGTTTTGATTCTGGGTTTCCAGTTTTTGAACAGTGATAATTTTACCAACACCAAGAAGACAACCACTTCTGAGTTACAAGAGTATTTGCGCAATGGGGATATCAAGGAAATCCTGATCATTACCAATGCCAGGCAGGCAAAAGTATTCCTTACCGATGAGGCGCTAGCGAAAGATGTACACAAAGATGTTTCTGAAAAACCATTTTCCATCAATTCGGCAAAAGTGCCTCAGTATTTGGTAAACTATGGTGACCTGCAAAACTTTGAGAACGAGATAAAAACTATTAAAAAAGAGAATAATCTCGATACAATAGTCGATAACGATCAAGAATCTGATGTCATCGGCAGTTTGATCATGACCATTTTACCCTTTGTACTCATTATAGGAATTTGGATCTATTTGATGAGAAGAATGTCTGGCGGCGGTGGCGGAGGAGCAGGAGGTCAAATCTTCAACATTGGAAAATCCAAAGCAAAGCTCTTTGATGAAAAGACCGACACGAGAACTTCTTTCAAAGATGTTGCAGGTTTGGAAGGTGCCAAGGAAGAAGTGGAGGAAATCGTCGAATTCTTGAAGCATCCCGACAAGTATACGTCCTTAGGAGGGAAGATTCCCAAAGGAGCCTTATTGGTCGGACCCCCTGGAACAGGTAAAACCTTATTGGCAAAAGCCGTTGCAGGTGAAGCCAAGGTACCTTTCTTCTCCTTATCTGGATCAGATTTTGTTGAGATGTTCGTCGGCGTAGGTGCCTCAAGGGTACGTGACCTTTTTAAACAGGCAAAAGACAAATCACCAGCGATTATTTTTATTGATGAAATTGATGCTATTGGGCGAGCTAGGGGGAAAAACAACTTTACAGGTTCAAATGATGAGCGCGAAAACACTCTAAATCAATTGCTAACTGAAATGGATGGCTTTGGCACCAACACCAATGTAATCGTACTTGCGGCAACAAACCGTGCAGATGTACTCGATAAAGCCCTGATGCGTGCCGGTAGATTCGATAGACAAATTTATGTCGACTTGCCCGATATTAGAGAGCGAAAAGAGATTTTTGAAGTTCACCTTAGGCCTATAAAAACATCTGAAACACTTGACCTTGATTTCTTGGCAAGACAAACGCCAGGCTTCTCTGGGGCCGATATCGCCAACGTTTGCAACGAAGCCGCACTAATAGCTGCCCGTAAGGAAAAGAAGGCCGTAAACAAACAAGATTTCCTAGATGCTGTAGATCGTATTGTTGGTGGCTTGGAGAAAAAGAACAAAATTATTACCCCAGGCGAGAAAAAGACCATCGCATATCATGAGGCAGGGCATGCGACAGTAAGTTGGATGCTAGAACATGCGGCTCCTTTGGTAAAAGTAACCATTGTTCCGCGTGGTCAATCATTGGGCGCAGCGTGGTATCTCCCTGAGGAACGACTTATTGTTCGACCAGAACAAATGAAAGATGAAATGTGTGCCACCCTGGGAGGCCGAGCAGCCGAAAAAGTTATTTTTAATAAGATTTCAACGGGCGCGCTAAGCGATTTGGAAAAGGTAACCAAGCAGGCCCGGGCCATGGTAACCGTATACGGACTCAATGATGAAATAGGAAACCTAACCTATTATGATTCGTCTGGCCAAACAGACTATGGCTTCTCTAAGCCCTACTCGGAGGACACTGCACAGACGATAGACAAGGAAATATCAAAACTAATCGAAGAGCAGTACAAACGTGCAATTCAGGTTTTAGAGGATAATAAGGATAAGTTGACCGTTTTGGCGGAACGACTTTTGGAAAAAGAGGTTATTTTTAAGGAAGATCTCGAGAAGATTTTCGGGAAACGTCCGTTTGAAGTTGAGGAAGCTGAAGTAGCAGAAACGGTAGCGGAGACCGAAGTTCCTGAGGTCGAAACAGATACGGAAAATAAATAACGGGAATTGACGTTTTTTAGTCATAATAAATTAGCGATACGTAGTATTCTTAATGGGGCTATTGGATAAAATATTCGGGGGTGGCAAAAAAAAGGTTTCGAAAGAAACCGCGGAAACGCGCGGTCAACATATGCCTGATCTTAATATTCCAGTAGACGAAAAATTTACAATTCACTTCAGCAAAAACGGCGGGAAATTTCTGTACTGTGATTCTAATCAGGAGATTTCCGAGGCACTTCAGAACATTATCGAAGAAAATAGCTGGCAAGAAAGTCCGTTTTTCATAATGAATCCCCAACTCGAAAAAAAGTTCGCTAAAGAAAATGTAACTTTTACGAATAAACACAATCAAAGTGAGGTGTTTTTCACCACTTGTGAGCATCTTATTGCCCAAAATGGTTCTATTTTAGTTTGCTCTAACCAACTCATGGAACGTAAACTTCATGAACTTCCAAGCAACGTAATCGTTTTTGCCACTACCAGCCAATTGGTTGAAACCATTGGTGAGGGACTTAAGAAAATAAAGAAAAAATACGGCCATAGTATTCCTGCCAATATTACGACTCTCAAACATTTTCAGGCCAACGAGGAAAATTCAGATGATTTTCTTACCTATGGTAGCAGTTCCAAAAATTTGTATCTTTTACTTTTGGAAGATTTATAAGTATGAAGGAAATTTTAAGGCGTGCCCTAACCGGGGCAGTATTCATTACACTCTTACTTTCTGCCATTTTCCTAAATTCAGACGCCTTCGATTTCTTGTTGATGATTTTTGGGCTTGCCTGTATTTATGAGTACAAACGCATGGTTGGACTAAGAGGCTATTATATTTTTATCGCCTACCTCATACTCTGGTGGATTTTCATCTATTTGATCAAAGAAAACGATATCGTACCCATAAATATTTTAATGGGTGTGACCATTATAACAGACGCAGCACTTCTCTACTTCCTATTTAACAAAAACGGGAGGGAATTCAATACCTTCAAAAAATTCGTGGCTGGACTTTTTTACATAGGAGGAGGGTGCATTTTCCTAACTATGATACCTTATAAGAACAATGAGTTTGCCAAGTTCTTGATTATGGGTATTTTTATCCTGATTTGGGTCAACGACTCCTTTGCATACCTGGTAGGTCGAAGCATTGGCAAGACCAAGCTGTATCCTACAGTATCCCCAAAAAAAACAGTTGAAGGTGCAGTAGGCGGCCTTGTGTTTACACTTGGTGCTGCCTATTTTATGGCCAAATATGAACCAATTGTAAATGTTTCGCAATGGATGACCCTAGCTGCAGTAATAGTTTTTACGGGCAATTTGGGTGATTTGGTGGAATCAAAATTAAAAAGAGTAGCCGGTGTGAAAGACAGTGGGGCCCTGCTTCCTGGTCACGGCGGAATGTTAGATCGTTTAGACAGCTTGGTATTCGCGGCACCGTTCGCATACCTAACCTTAAATATATTTAGTAATGTTTCATAAAGAAGGGCAACGTATAATTATTATCACATTTGTCTTGGTTGTACTGGCACTTTTGCTTTCGCATTATTTTGTGACAACCGATTGGATTAGATATGTAATCCAGGGAGGCGGACTATTGATTCTTGTACTCATTTTGCAGTTTTTTAGAAACCCAAAACGGGTCGCTCCAAAAAACTTTGACGAGATTCTGGCACCTGCAGATGGTAAAGTTGTAGTCATCGAGGAAGTTCTAGAAACCGAGTACTTCAATGACAAACGCATGCAGGTATCAATATTCATGTCCCCGCTCAATGTACATGTAACGCGTTATGCCGCAAGTGGCGAAATAAAATATTCGAAGTACCATCCTGGCAAGTACTTGGTAGCTTGGCATCCGAAATCGAGTACAGAAAATGAACGTAATTCCGTAGTAATCCGTACCCCTAAATTTGGAGACATTCTCTATCGTCAGATTGCCGGGGCAATGGCTAGGCGCATTGTCAACTATGCTGAGGTAGGAGACAGTGTTCAACAGGGTGATGATGCAGGCTTTATAAAATTCGGTTCGCGAGTAGATCTTTTCCTACCTTTGAATTGCGGCATCGCCGTAGAGCTAAATCAGACCGTGAAAGGCGCAAAGACCTGTATCGCTGCGGTCTTGGATAAAAATGAAGAACGAGAAATTACATAAGAAGTTTGCAAGGGCTGTCGATATTGTCAACGACTACGAAGGCCAACTGCCTGCCGATGTCATGTTAAAACTCTATGCTTTCTACAAAATAGCCAGCGCCAATAAAAATCATCCCGGAAGCAAAACTCCGTTAATCAATGCGTTCAAAGCCAACGCCTTGATTCAAGCACAAAAACTTTCCCGTAAAGACGCCATGTCGGCCTATATAAAACTTGTGAAGCAGATCGATAAGAAGTAGTAGGGGTTAGTTACTCATAAAGATCATTTACATCTGAAATGCAGAGTTCATAAAATAATGCTCCCATTTTTTTGGTCAAATCTTTGAAGAAACGCTCTCCTTTTTCGGCCGTGGCCTTGTGGGGATTTCCAACCCCGGTATCCGAACTAATTGCAGACCATTTGCGCTCGGCCCACATCCAGCCCTCCGAAAAAGCACCTATTTTGTACTTCTTGTGATTACCATCTCCCCAGGTTTCTCTAGGCAAAACCAAATCAGGTCTTAGAAAAAGCATAAGACTGGTTTCCATCTCATCTGCATGATCGCCCCGCTCTTCAAAATAGGCGTACTTGTCTAAAGTGTTGGGAAAAAAAGATAGACTAATGAACATCTTTGGAAATTTCAAACCCAACTCCCGTATCAAAGGCTTAAAATTATTTCCACCATGACCGTTATGAATCAACAGTTTGTGAATACCCTGACGGTTCAACACTGTTACAATATCGGTCAACATGGCAAGCTGGGTACTGGGATTGAGATTAATGTCTAAATAAATATCCGATTGTCCAGTATTTACGCCAAAAGGTATCGTTGGCAAAACGATAAGCTTCCCGCCCTTATCCCAGGCCACCTTTGCAGATTCGGCCACCATATGGTCTGCCTGAATATTATCTGTAGCATAAGGGAGATGATAATTGTGTGCTTCAGTAGCGCCCCATGGCAAGACGGCCAAATCGAAATTGGCATCTTTAATTGTATTCCAATTGGTCTCAGCTAGTATATATGGTCGCATAGTATTTGGTTTATTTGATATGCCAATGCAGCGAATGGTCGTATAAGAATCTAATCGAATATATCGAGATAATAGGCACATTGATATTGACTACAAAGATCTTCTCTTTCTTTTAAACGCCAATACGCGCGCTTACCCGTTTTTCTAAAGGTATAGTTTACGTCTCTATCCAATAGGCCGCAACAGCCTTTTGTAAATAACTTTAGGCTTCCACTAAAGGTAAAGTTTCGTTCGTCTATAATCGTTATCGTCCCTTCCATTAAGAGGTATTCTTCCTTGTCATTCGAATATTGTGCTCCCTTGAAGTGCAGTATGCCATTCTTCTCTACTATTGTTGAATTACCATAACCATCCCAAATGAACTGCACACCAAATTGGTGATTTCCTATAAGCGATTCGGCAAGCTTTTGTTGGGCACTTGTTGTAAACATAGCCATCGTCAGAAAACAAAAAGCAAGGACTGATTTTATCATAGGCCAAAATATGGAATGAAGTTAGTCAATTTCAACCACACGTGTCTTTGACAGCGTATCATGCCACCCCACCCCATTGTTGGCTAGAAAAGACAATGCGTTAAATGGAATACAACGACAAATGGATCGGGTGAAAATCACGAGAAACCCAGGGCGATCGCCCTCTTCGGTTACTACTTCGGTCTTAGTAAAAAATTTGCCCAACGAACGGCCAGTAAAACCTTCGAAAAAGGAATAGTAGATAATGGACAGGATGCTACCCAATAACCAATCTACAAGGCGATTCTCTTCATCGAGAAATACGAAAAATCCTGGATTAAGAAATTCTCCAAGTAGTACCAATCCTGCACCGATCAATGCTCCAAGACCAAAAATAAAAAACTGGTCAATGATATAGTTCGCAAACCGCTGACCTTGGCTCGCAATTCTACTATCAATTGTTCTAGCGGCCTCTTTAAGTTCTAATCGTTCCTTTAAAATGGGGTTTTCATCAAAGGTATTGCATTGATCTTCGAAATCGGCAATGCGATTGGTTAGACCACAAATTATACCCTGATTTAAATCGTTTTTTCGATGCTCACATCTTTTGCACCATTTCAGTTGCTCTTGTCTGGTCATTGGTTCGGCTAATGGTTGTGATATAGAGAACGAACAAAATACAGCTTGCAGTCAAAATTTTCGACAAAGTGCAAAGCATTCAAGAATAGTTGACACAATTATATCAAAGACCAAGCAGCTAAACAGCGCCTTCCAAGATCATATTCTGCTTTTTGGAAAAGGTAAAATAAATTCCGCCCAATATTGTGATCAAAAAGTAAAAGGATACGATAATACTGCCTATTGCGACGTAACTATCAACTCCGAACCAATCTTTGGTATATATTATAAAACCTAAACCCGCCAAGCCTCGAAATACCTCTATCCAAACAGCGAACCTACTCCTATCCATAAGCGTGGTATAACCATATATTCCAATAAATATGAACGCTCCACTAAGAAGTAGTCCGTTAATCCCAATATTCGAATAGTTAAAGAACATAAAGAGCAGTAGCACCAAACTAAAAAGCATTTGAAAAATTGAATACCCTTTCAGCAAATTACTGGCCGGGGTTTGGTACCGTTCGAATTCGTAAACGTCTTCAATAATCGGAATGGGATACTTTTCTTTAACATCGGCAGGGCGCCAACCAGTTGGCATGAACCAAATTCGTAGCTTGTCCCAATAGCTCTTGGTGCGCCAAGCATCTTTGAACAGACGCCATAGATGCTGAAAATTTATTAAAACCGGGTTCCAAGTAGCAGCTGGTTTGAGCACCCCATATTGCGGTGGCACCTCATCGAGTTCTTCCTGAAAAGTGCCGAACCAACGATCCCAAATACATAAAATCTGACCTAAATTCTTATCAATATATTCTGGGTTAATGGCATGATGAACCCGATGCTGGGAGGGGGTAATAATCACATATTCTAACCACCCCATCTTACCAATATGCTGTGTATGGTACCAAAATTGTCCGAATAAATGAATCGGACCAAGAATCGCAATAACCTCAAAAGGAACACCTGCAATGGCTGCAGGAATCAAAAACAAGGGAAAATATCCTATTAAATTTGAAATCGACTGCCGAAGCGCGCATGCCAAATTAAATTCCTCAGAGCTATGATGAATCACATGTTGATTCCAAAAAAAATTTACTTTATGATTAAGGCGATGGTTCCAGTAACCTGCAAAATCAATTACAAAAAAGGCAATTAACCAAACCAGCCAAGTAGCTTTGATTTCCATTAAGGCCAAATGCTCATGCAAATAAGGATAAGAAATCAAAACGAATCCCAATCCTAAAGAATCTTTGATAATATTGGTAAATCCCGAACTGATGCTCGAAACACTATCAAAGACTTTATGCTTTTGATTTTTCACAAAGTATCCATAGGCAATTTCAATTGCCAACAGCAGAATAAAAAAGGGAATTGCGTATAGAAGCGCCTTTGCGTAGGTTTCCATATTAAAAGTTCAATTCGAACAAATGTAAACAAAATGGTACTGAGACCAAATTAGTTGGGATTGTTGGCAATAAAGAAATTCATGAAATTTCTCCGCAAAGCGTCTGAAACAGTGTCTGAATTCTGCATTTCTTCCAAAGTCTTGCCAAAATAGTGGCCCATTAGACCCTCATAGTTGCCATCGATTTGCGTCAAAAAAGACTCCAACTCCTCGATACTGCAATATAAGTTAGCAGTTTCTTCAATGACCAAGGGTGCCCCACTTTGATTGTTAATTACCTTATCAACCGATTCTTGCAATGCTCCCGATTTTGGATAAATATGAATGCTCAAATAATCTAAGTCTTCCTCAAATCTGGTAACAGGTCCTAAACCCAGAAAACCAACCGTTATCATCGTATGCGCATCTTCTGACCGAATGGCATTGCTTAGCACAGAAATCCAATCTTTGATGGCGACGCTAAAGGTAAGCTCTGGATTTCTAGCTATGTTTTGCACAAAATGAAACTCCCCAAAACTTTCGCCGGGCAGCCAATCACATGGTACAACACCGTCACACCCTACCGCCACTACGGGTTCGTTCATAAGATTATAGGCAAATACGGCCTTACTTTCCCCAACGGTCGCAGCGATATTCTTCCAAAATAGCGCATGGGTCGCCCAACGTTCGCTGTCGCTCAAACTCGAATACCATTCGGGTGAGTCACTTTTTCTATACGCTGCCAAACCGGTAATATCGAGATAAAGACGGGTATCTTCCGCAATTTTAACCAACCTTTGTAAGCGCTCCAAGGCAATCAGATTCGGAGTGGTAGCATCTAACATGAACTGATGGTATTGCAAATGTATACGTACCACATTGGCCTTGTAATTCTTCATCTCGGAAAAGTCTTCCTCAATTACCGCCCAGGTACTTTCTTGGTCCCATTTGTCTTCAATTAACCCTATCTTTTCGACGTTGGTGTAATTAAATCCCCATGGAAAAAACTGCTCTCCCTTAGCATTTCTGAATGATTTATCGGCACCAATTTCGGTGATTTTGCTCAATGATTCGCCAACAATATCGGGATTGGAACCTTGCGCACTATCGTCGTTATTACAGGACAAGAAGAGCAATGAAGAAGTTACAAACAACGCTCGGAGATACGTTTTACAAACCATAGTTGCTATTTTAACTATAAACGTGCTTTTTGGCTATATCTTATTCATAAAACCTTCAAAATAAAAGATTTATACTAATTTCATTTCAAAATAACAGACTTCAGCATCGTGGTAGTGACTAGGTAATTCTCCTGGATCTGTCATTTTACTTATGCCCAAAAAATCAAATCCGTTCCTGGTATAGTGTTTGATCAGTCCTTCATTGTGACCGCAAGTATCTAAACGAATAAAATCTTTATTACATGACCGCGCATACGGTTTGGCCCACCGTACAATTTGTTCTACCATATTGTTTCCCCTACAATCTGGGTCGGTAGCAATGCGATGAATATAAACGGCAGCATCCATATCCTTATCGCCCCAAATTTCAGGGTCACTAAATGTTATGGCCCAAACACAGGCTATTTTACCGTCAATAGTCAACTTAAACTGTCGTTTTTCCTGTATTTCCTTTGCGACAAGTTCAGGACTAAAATCGGGCCACACATTGTCTACGAACTTACTTCGTTGGTAGTCAGATGCGATGCGGTACAGTCTGAATATCGAGCGAATATCTTGCGGTAGGCTATTTTGAATGTTCAAGCTATTTTTCTTTATAATCCCCAAGCGTAAGCAGCAACGATTTAGAAACCGCATTTACCTTGTCGGTTCCTCTCCCGAGGGCCGAAATATTGGACAATACCACTACCCCGTTCTTGTTCTTGCAATCAATAATCATGGAGGAGGTATAACCTCCTGTTCCCCCGTCATGGGTATAGAGGGTGTTCTTATTGGCTTTATAAATAAACCAACCAAGGCCAATGCCAGTTCGCTCATTCACTTCCTTTGTTTTTAATCTAGTCAGGGCCATTTCCTTATTGGCCTTATCATATTGGGCCAGAGCGAATTTAGAAAGATCTTCCGTTGTTGAGACAATACCCCCAGCACCTACTAAAATCGCCAAATCCCAATTTGGTACAATAGTGCCACCATTTCTGCCAGGAACCAAAAACGAGCTTATCTCAGATCTATCGGTTGTGGTGCGGTTCATTCCGAATTTACTGGTAATTCTTTCTTTCAATAGCGATTGATAATCGCTATTCGAAAGCTTTTCCAAGGTATAACCCAATAAACCAGCACCTAGGTTAGAGTAGCCAAACTCACCTATTTTGGTATCTACACCCAAAGCCATGGTATCTTTAAGATATAGGTGCAGCCTTGCCTCATCATATCGCGCATAGGGGTTGTTACGATGAATAAAATCAAGTTCTAAGTTGGTCGGAAGTCGCGGAAGTCCGGATGTATGATTGGATAAGTTCTGAAAGCTGATTTTTTGATCCTCCTTAAACGGAATATCCAAGTAGTCGTTGATGTTATCTTTAAGCTTCACCTTACCATCACCTACAAAAGCAGCTAACAAAGTCGAAGTAAAAACCTTGGAAATAGAACCTATTTCGAATACACTT
The DNA here is from genome assembly GCA_938017825.1 of uncultured Flavobacteriaceae bacterium. Lineage (GTDB taxonomy): Bacteria > Bacteroidota > Bacteroidia > Flavobacteriales > Flavobacteriaceae > Pelagihabitans. Next base: position 37,751 of record CALIJE010000011.1, on the reverse strand, counting down.
TGGTGATTTTCAATACTGAAAATAGAATCATTTTTTCTTCGAATGCCGTAAAAGTGGACCTTTCCATTTTTTATAAGCGCAAAAGATAGCTGCGACTCATCTGGAAGCTTCTTGACCTTGTCATAAATAGAATCGGCCTGAACACTAGTGATGCCAAACTCATTTGGCGTCTGTGCATTAAAAGCGATTTCATCTTGGGCAACACCTCGAGCGCCGACGAAGATTAGCAGAAATAGCAAAAGGAATTTATTCATGATACTTTAAGTTTTCAAGCAACTTAAAGATAACTATTTCATGCGTTCACCCAAAGTTTCTACCCTTCTAAGCCATTTTTGTCTAAAATCGGATTTTGATAAACGCAAGGGACCAATCGCGGTGATGCGCACTTTTTTGATGCCGATGAAATTCATGGTCAACTTTTTCATCGCTGTATGGCTTGGTCGGCCATTCATCCAACGATAGTACCATGTTGGTTGATCCATGGTACATATAATTCGCGATGTTTTACCCGTTAAATACTTATCCCACCAAACGGAACCTTCCCGCTTTTTAAATGCAAAGCCTGGAAGCAAGACCCGGTCTAAAAACCCTTTTAGGATTGCAGGTACCGATCCCCACCATACCGGATAGACCCAGACAATATGATCTGCCCATTTTATTTGTTCTTGTGCGGCCAGTAAATCAGGTTCTAATTCTGTACGTTTTCGGTAACCAAATTCAAGATTCACATTAAAATCAAGTTCGGCAATTCGTATTTCTTGAACTTCCGCTCCGGCCTTGACCGCCCCTTTTTTATAGGCATCGGCCAAGGCCCAATTGTAGCTTTCCGCATCTGGGTGACCATTAATAATGAGAATGTTCATAGCAGTAAAATTTTGGCTTTCAGTATACTTTTCCCCAATAAATAAACGCTGCCGTTATCATCAGTAACAGCCATTGCCACATCTTAAGATAGATATTAGGAAACTTTTTTGAAATAATCAAACTAATCAAAAAAGCAAGACCGTATCCAAAGAAATATAGTGCAAGCAGGTTGAGCAATAGGCCACTTTCCTCAAAATATGAGGTGAAATTTATGAGAGCCAATCCGATGGTTGCCAATAAAAAATCGGCCGATACGATGTGAAACGCACCCCTTCCCATTGTCCAAAAAATACGCAAGCGCTCAGGACTTCCAATTTCGGGCTCAATTTTTCTATACTCCCTGTCTCCAGCGAAAGTATGTATCAAAAAGGTGAAAAATGCAAGAAAATTGGCAATAATAAGAGGTGTATTCATCTTCTTTTTCGTCAAAGGTAATGTGGCTCAGGGCCTTATCCTTTGACATAAATCAAATTCCATTATTTGGGTTGCGAATACGACTTAGGGTCTCTTGAGTAATTCCTAGGTACGATGCAATATCACCCAATGGTGCCCTTAATTCGATATGAGGGTAGTTCTCGAGCAAGCTCTCATAGCGTTCCCTTGATGATTTAAATTGCAAGGAAACAATTCGTTGTTGCAACTGAAGCATGGTCTTGGTGGTGCTTAAACGTCCGAGTCGTTCAAAGTCGTGATGTTTATTGCATAAGGTATCGATATCCTGTCTTTGCAAAACCAACAGGGTAGTATCTTCCAAAATTTCAATATAGTGCTGACTCGGTATTCCCAAGAAGAAGCTGACAATAGCCGAAATAAAATCGTTGTCAAAAGCAAACCAATCGGTAATGGTCTTGCCATCCTTTAAATAATATGCCCTGGCGCCACCTTTGGCCACATAGTAAAGTTCATGAGAGTACTCGCCTTCTTTGACCAAAATATCACCCTTATTGACTTTTCGAATTTCGCTATACTTTTTAAAATCAACTATGGTCTCGGCCGAAAGTGGAGTATATTGCGAAATAATCGAATGTATTATTTCATCCATAATTAGTCTTTGGATTTAATGATTCAAAACTACATTCTAGCACATAGAAATACCTGTAATTCTCCACCTATCCTTAAAAGATGGCAAGATTTCACTGATGCTTTTCAAAAATACCAGAATCAAAAGCTGTCCATAAACAAGCTTTTTCCCCGATTACCTTAAGACTTGTATTTGCCCAAGTATTGCATGTTGTCAGCATACTGTAACTCCCATTTGCCTCATAAAAAGCATCTGCATTGCCATACTGTGCATCAGTTTCGATGTTTATAAAATTACCATTGCTATCTTTTCGAAAACTCCCTGAAATATGCGCAACTAATTTTTGGTATTGTTCATGACTGATCATTATTTTTTTACAACTGTCACCAACACGCATCGAGCGATAATAGGTAGTGTGCATTGCAGTAGAACTCAATCCTGTTGCAGCCTTAAAAGCAATAGAAAACTTTAAGTCGCCCCAGGTTGGGGTCTGCAAGTAAAAACCTTTATCACCCCAGCCCATGGCAATATACGTATACGCCTTATTCGCCGATACAGTATTTTGAAATGGAAGTCGTTCGCTCCAGTCTACATAGGGTGTTTTGACCGGCATCACAATATCAGTATGTACGCCATTGGTCAATATATAAATTGCCATTTCATCTGGTGCATTTGGTTCGTTATGCACCGTGATTTTAGACAAACAGAAACCTATAAGCAAGTACAGTGCAACAAAACCGAGAAAGTATAGTAGGGTCTTCCCGAAAAACTTAAGTGTCTTCTTAAACAATGGTCTAGAAATAGTTGTGTTGTGGTCTGCAACCAAGATAACACTCTTTACCTTAGGACGGAAGCGGTAGATTATTATTTCGGACTACCAATTCGCCGAATAAGACTCATGCCCGAAAAGAAGAAAATGGCCCCGAGTATTCCGTAAACGGCCAAAACTTTAAATTCACCTGTGCCGTTAACGTACAAAACAGCTGCATATATTAAACCGCCTATACCCAAAAAGGTAAGTACTAAACCGAGTATTTTTTTGATATCCATAGGACTAAAAATACACATTTTTTTGGTTTAGCATAAACCGGAAATTGTGCCAGTCAACTTTTAGACGTTGTACTTCGCCATTCGAACCACACCAAAATCAAAATAACCAAAATCTCGCCAATAAAATAGAGCAGGCCCAAACTAGTAAGGTTCGCGTAATAACAAAATATCAAGTACGACGTTGCAACGCAATATGCCAAATTGCCCAAGGCTACCACCCTTAGATATTTTGCCCAGGTTGACTTCAAGAAAAAGTATCCACTAAACGAATACAAGGCAAAAATACCGGGTGCCACTACCAGACCGTAGAGTATAGTCTTTGGCATTCCGAAATAAGGTTCGTAGTGTACTAAAACGATGCCTAAAAAAAAGATGGTCACCAGGGCACCGATACCATCGATCAATAAAAATTGTTTTGGAGTTGTATTCTTGAACATACCTACGTATCAATTGTTGACCGAACCTACCCTATCTCACAAACCACCACATTATATAGATACGCCATTTTTAATTTTTGCCATACTTAACACCGGCGCTTATTCGGATATCCAAATCATTTTCTTTGGGTGGGATCGGACAAGAGTAATCTTTATTATAGGCGCAATAAGGATTATAGGACTTATTAAAGTCAATGACTATAGTATCCCCATCAGGAATTTTTAGATCTATGAATCTTCCTCCTCCATAGGTTTCATGCCCATTGGTCAAATCTGTAAACGGAAGAAAAAGATAGTCTTTATACTCTTCCGATTCCCTAGAGGAATGACTTTGATACAATGTCAATCTAAATTCTCTACCATCTATTTGAAAGGTAGCTTCACCATATTTCTCATAGACAGGCAGGCGGCTTGTCGTCGTTTTCATATGAAAAGGCAGCGCATGTAGCGTTCTTACAAATTTAGCCTCGACTCTAAAGAGGCTATCAATTTCAAAAAAAGGATGCCCTTTGAAATTCTTGGCCTTCTCCTTAAGTGGGGATTCTTCAGGATTCCTATAGAATTCATTCAATTCTTCTTGAAATGCTTTGGCCGACTGTTCAGCATCTTGACCAAACGAACAAATACTAAAAGAAAATAGTACAATAAAAATGTAAATAGCTTTGGTCATTATGTTTAAATCAGTTACTTAGTCATCAGTTCGGATCTGAATTGCATCGATAATGTTCAAAGGACGGTACTCCTTTATTTTTGGATCAAAAAACTCTTCTTTGTGATAGTCCAAGACCACATTTTTTCCTTTAAGACTTTCATACTCCTTAATAAGGTCAATTCCTGTAGAAATAAATGAAAACCAATAGTACTTCTCTGTTCTGCCGTTTTCATTCTTAATCGAAAAATGAATCATAAAATTAGTAGATACATCGACAACTTCTCCTTCAACCTTAATTGAAATTGGTACATCCGTTAGCTCTTCTTCTATACTACCTTCGGTAAGTGCTATTAACTTGTTGGGGCACACACCTGCCATGCGCATACCAATAATCCTGCCTATTTCTTGTCCATCTTGCTCCGGACTTGCAATATCGAGTTCGTGTTCTTTCAACAACTCGCTTCGGTATGGTTCTGCGGCATTTAAGATGCATAGACCTAGTTTCATTTCAAGGATTCGCCCTGACTCATCTCCCAATTCATCTATACAAGCGCAGGCCTTATTGGTGATGTCATCCATATAATCTTGGGCATGAGATTCGGTAGCAAAAAGTGCGAATAAGGTAAATACGACCAAAGTTCTTATCATAATTCGATTTTTGTAATTAAAGGTAATGTGATACAATTTTCAAAACCAGATGATCTAGACATAAATCAGGACAAACTTGCCAAACTCTTTTCCAAGGTCTCAATTTTGGCCTCGGCATCAGCTTGTTTTTTACGTTCCATGGCCACTACTTGTTCTGGAGCGTTAGTTACAAAACGTTCATTGCTCAATTTTATTAGCACTGAGTTCAAAAAGCCTTTGGTATAATCGAGCTCGGCCTTGATTTTTACTATTTCGGCCTCTACATCTATTGTTCCGCCCATAGGGACAAAGTATTCATTGCTCTTCACCCGAAAGCTCAATGCACCATCAACTGAATTTTCGACATATGAAAGTGCCGAAACATTTGTGAGCTTCGAAATTACGGTATCCCATGTCGCCGCTTGATTACCCTCATTTAATACCAAAAGCTCCAAAGCATCGCGCATGGGAATATTTTTGTCTTTACGAATGGTTCGCACACCAGCTATAACCTCTGTGGCAAACTCAAAATCGCTGATCAATTCTGGATTTAGAGCTGCGGTAGTTGGCCACTCCGATACAATCAAAGCCTGCTCAGGAGTACGTTTTGCCATATGCTGCCATACCTCTTCGCTCAAAAAGGGCATAAAAGGGTGTAACAGCTTTAGGTTATCTTCAAATAAGCGCACGACCTCATCCAAGGTCTTTTGATCGATCGGCTGTTGATAGGCCGGTTTTACGATTTCTAGCAACCAAGAACAGAAATCGTCCCAAACCAACTTATAAATGGCCATCAAGGCATCAGAAATGCGGTATTTACTAAAATGATCTTCAATTTCAACCAAAGTCTTGTTGAACTTGGCCGCATACCATTCGACTCCGAGCTTGGCCGATTCTGGTTGTGGCAGGTCTTTTACCTCCCAACCTTTGACCAAGCGAAAGGCATTCCATATTTTATTGGCAAAATTTTTCCCCTGTTGGCAAAGGTCTTCATCAAACATTAAATCATTACCAGCTGCCGAGCTCAACAACAAACCTACACGAACACCATCTGCACCGTAGGTTTCTATCAGTTTCAAAGCATCTGGCGAATTCCCCAATGACTTAGACATCTTACGGCGTTGCTTGTCGCGCACCAAACCTGTAAAATAAACATTTTCAAAGGGTCGCTTACCTCGATATTCGTAGCCCGAAATAATCATACGGGCAACCCAGAAAAAGAGGATATCTGGGCCCGTAACCAAATCATTGGTCGGGTAATAGTAATTCACCTCTTTGTTATCGGAATCCAATATGCCATCAAAAACACTTATTGGCCATAACCATGAAGAAAACCAAGTATCGAGAACATCTTCATCTTGTCTTAATTCCCCAAGACCGAGCTCAGGATTTTTTGATTTGGATTTGGCTAACTCGAGTGCTGCCTCCTTACTTTCGGCCACGACGAAATCATCTTTGCCATCACCATAATAGTAGGCAGGTATTTGCTGGCCCCACCATAACTGCCTGCTAATATTCCAATCGCGAATGTTCTCCATCCAATGACGATAGGTATTTTCAAATTTTTTAGGGAAGAATTTAATATCATCCGACTTTAAAACGCCATTGATTGCCGGTTTTACCAAATCGGTCATGTTCAAGAACCACTGATCACTCAGTCGGGGTTCAATTACGGCCTTGGTACGCTCAGATGTGCCTACTTTATTGAGATATTGCTCTGTTTTGATCAAAAAACCATTTTCCTCCAGTTCTTTCGAAATGGCTTTGCGAACAACAAAACGATCTTGCCCACTGTAATGCAGACCATAAGAATTAAGCGTAGCATTTGGATTAAAGATATCGATAACCTCTAATTGGTGTTTTTCACCTAAAGCCTTGTCATTTAGGTCATGTGCAGGCGTAACCTTTAGGCATCCGGTACCAAACTCCATATCAACATACTCATCCTCAATGATGGGTATTGCCCGATTGCAGATGGGCACAATTGCCTTTTTCCCTTTTAAATGTCTATAGCGCGGGTCGTTTGGGTTGATACAAATAGCGGTATCACCCAATATGGTTTCCGGTCGCGTGGTTGCAATAGTCACTTTTTCATCAGAACCTTCGATTTGATAGGCCAAATAGTACAAAAGTCCCTGTTTTTCCTCGTAGATTACCTCTTCATCGGAAAGTGTTGTAAGGGCTTCCGGGTCCCAATTTACCATGCGAAAACCTCTATAAATAAGGCCTTTGTTGTATAAATCGACGAAAACCTTGATAACAGAGGCATACATATCGTCATCCATGGTGAATTTGGTACGTGCCCAGTCACAGGAACATCCTAGTTTCTTTAGTTGTTCGAGGATAACTCCTCCATATTCGTCCGTCCAATCCCAAGCGTGCTTTAGAAATTCTTCACGTGTGAGGTCATTTTTATGAATTCCTTCATCTTTTAGCTTTTTTACGACTTTGGCCTCTGTCGCTATCGAGGCATGGTCCATACCAGGTACCCAACAGGCATTTTTGCCCATTAAACGGGCCCTACGGGTCAAAACGTCTTGTATGGTATTGTTCAGCATATGCCCCATATGCAGTACGCCGGTGACGTTTGGTGGCGGAATAACAATGGTATAAGGCTCTCGCTCATCGGGGGTAGAATGAAAATAGTCATGTTTCATCCAGTAATCATACCATTGTTTTTCTACCTTTTGGGAATCGTATTTTGATGGAATCTGCATATTTTGGTACAGTATTTGTCTAATGCTAAGCGGTTTCGGGAAAACCCCGAAACCGTATGTTAAATGTTGATAACTATTCGCTTTTTAAGGCGATGTTGAATACGAAACAAAAATAAGTAACGTTAAAGGATAACAAAAGGATTTTGGAGGTTCATCTGAAAAGATTTACATTTGAAATTCCCTAAATTTAAAACATTATGAAAAAACTAGTACTTGTATTATTCGTAGGGTTGTTAGGTTTTACCATGACAGCTCAGGATAAAGCAGCAAAAATTGAATTTAAGTCTGAAACTATCGACTACGGAACTATCGAAAAAGGTAGTGACGGTGTTCGTGTATTCGAATTTACGAATACTGGCGATGCCCCGTTGATTGTTAGCGATGTAAAATCTAGCTGTGGTTGTACGATTCCGAAAAAACCGGATGCACCGATCATGCCAGGTGAAACTGGTGAGATTCAGGTTAAATATGATACCAATAGGGTAAATCCTATCAGAAAGGCCATTACGGTGATTTCTAATGCGGATACCCCTACCGTTGTTTTGAAAATAACTGGAGAGGTTGTAAACCCTGACGGTAAATAAATATCAAAACATAATTCATAAAGAACCCTGGTAACTGCTGTTATCAGGGTTTTTCTTTAAACATGTTTTTTAGTTCGTAGGTAATTGTCATGTCACTATTGGCACGTTCGATCAGCAAGCGCACCCTTTTACCCTCGCGTTCATTGAGCATAAACATGATTTCCTGTAGTTTGTAACTGTGCACTTTTTTACCATTTACCGCTAAAATTACGTCGCCCTCTTGCAAACCGGCATCCTTAGCCGGACTCCCGGCCCTAATTCCGGAAACGATTATCTCTGGCACCAAACTCAAACGCGTTTGTGTTTCGAAGAGTAATTGTACATTACCAAAAGACTCTGAATCTTCCTCCTCTTGCCTTTTTCTGTTTGTAATTCGTTCCGAAATATAGCGCAAGCCGTCATGTTGTATTTCAATACCGCTCATGTTGTATTGATAGGCCTTGTTAAAATTGGAATTCTTTTTGAGGGTAATCGTACCCCCGCGATAATCAAAGACCATATTGAAACGCTTTAAAACCTCACCACCCAAACTGCCATTTCGACCTCCTAAATTCATAATCTGATCGAAATGCACCATATCCGGAAAGGAGGTTTTGGCATCCTTGAGGAAAAAATTACCAATTTGTATTCCTTTGACCATACTACGCTTGCCAAAAACAGAGCCATTAAGACCGCTGCCTAAGAAGTCATCATAGTGCTTGTTGGGTACGGCAATTGAATCGCTTTCGAACAACCAAAGCGCGTCACTGCTCCCAGAATCCACAAGCAGTTTCAAGGGCACTTTTTTCTTATTCTCAAGAAATACGAATCCGTCAACATAGGCCTTCTTATTTATAACATGCAGTGGAATAACCTCTTTCTTTTTGTCTGGCTTGTGCTCATACGAGCCAGGGCGGTATAATCGCAATACCTTCTTCGAATAATTAATGTCAACAATAAAATCCCTGAAAATATCGTAACCGATAATACCATGTATGGGGATACCAAGATTAGGTGAAAAGTTCTTATCACGATCTAGCACTACATAAAGCCTCTGGGCGTTATTTTGAGCAGCACCCAAACGAAATCGATTTTCCTTAGAGCTCAACGCTTTTATGGGTTCCCCAGAACCCAAACCATTAATGGTAATTTCCGATACTTTGTTGATCTGAATGGAGTCTTGTTCGGCCAAATTGAAGAGTATTGGCTTGCTTACACCAGAATCCAAGATGAACGATAGCTTGCTTCCATTCACCTCCAAGGGAATAATAATGAGGTTATTGATCAACTGAAACTTTACTTTTTCATAGTTCTTATGTTTCGGCAATTCATATTGCTGTGCCACCCCTGAAAAAGGAAGCATAAGAACTGCGAAAAAAAGTATCAACGCCCGCATCGAGAAATCGATTTTTACATGAACTACCCTTCAAGTTAAGGAAAATAACGGTACCAATTTAAACTTTAACAGGGCTTTCATTAGTAAATTACAGGCTCAGCGGTTGCTTTGTTACCAATGATTTACCATTTTTGTACAAACCCGCCAGCCTATGCCAAACGTATCCCAAAAGGGGCTTTCAATGCCCGAATCACCAATCAGGAAACTTGTTCCATTCGCCGAGGAAGCCAAAAAGAAGGGTGCCAAGGTCATTCACCTCAACATCGGACAACCCGATATAAAAACGCCCAGGGTGGCGCTTGATGCAGTGCGCAATAACAATCTAGAGGTATTGGCCTATAGCCGCACCGAAGGTTCTGAGCAGTACCGGGAAAAATTGGCGCGGTATTACGCTCAAAACGATATTCATCTCGCTGCCAGCGATATCATTGTAACCACAGGTGGTTCTGAAGCCTTGAACTTTGTTTTGGGAAGCATAGCCGATACAGCCGATGAAGTTATCATTCCGGAGCCTTTCTATGCGAATTACAATGGTTTTGCAAAAGCGGCTGGCGTAAGGGTAGTACCTGTTGTTTCGTCTATTGAAAACAATTTTGCACTACCCCCCATCGCCGATTTCGAAAATTTGATAGGCCCCAAGACGAAAGCCATTTTAATATGCAATCCTGGTAATCCTACTGGCTATCTCTACAGTAAGGAAGAAATTCAAAAATTAGCCGAAATCGTAAAGAAACACGATCTGTTCTTGATCGCAGACGAAGTGTATCGAGAATTTACATATGACGGTAAGGAACACTATTCTGTGCTTCAAGAGAAAGGACTTGAAGAACATGCCATCATCATTGACTCTGTTTCAAAACGTTATAGCATGTGTGGCGCCCGTATCGGGTGTTTGGCCACAAAGAACAAGGCGGTCATCGCGACGGCCTTAAAATTTGCCCAGGCACGCTTGTCGCCGCCCACCTATGCACAAATTGCAAGTGAAGCGGCCCTAGACACCCCAGAGGAGTATTTTACCGAAGTAAAAGAGGAGTACGTAGGCAGAAGAAACCTCTTGCTCGCCGAACTCGAAAAAATTGAAGGTGTTAAGGTCGCCAGACCTCAAGGGGCTTTCTATTGTATTGCCGAATTGCCTATTAAAGATGCCGATGATTTTGCCCAATGGCTGCTAGAGGACTTTAGGGTCAACAACGAAACGGTCATGGTTGCACCGGCCGGTGGTTTCTACGCTACCCCAGAACTTGGTAAGAACCAGATCAGGATAGCTTATGTTCTCGATAAGGAGCGTCTAAAACGTGCAGTGAACATACTAAAAGAAGCCCTAAGAAGTTATATAGGTTGATGGACATACAGCACGATCGATCCCTTAAAAACTATAATACCTTTGGCATTGACGCCAAGGCCAAGCATTTTTGCGAAATCAACTCGATCGCCGATTTGAAACAGGCGCTTTCTTGGAGCGAGTACCCAAAAAAGTTTATTCTAAGCGGAGGAAGCAATATGTTGCTGACCAGCAATATTGATTCACTTGTACTGCATCTAAATATAAAAGGCAAAGAAATTGTTTCCGAGGATGATGAATTCGTTATCCTAAAGGTAATGGGAGGTGAAAATTGGCACCAAATGGTCTTATGGACCTTGGAACAAAATTATGGTGGCCTCGAAAATATGTCGCTCATTCCCGGGAATACAGGTACTGCTCCTATTCAAAATATCGGGGCATATGGAGTAGAGCTCAAAGACACCTTTGTAAGTTGTGAGGCGCTTGAGGTAGCAACTTTAAAACTTAAGACCTTCAACAAAGAAGAATGCAAATTCGGATATCGAGATTCCTTTTTTAAGAACGCTGGAAAAGGAAAATACATAATTGTCTCGGTCAATTTTAAATTGCGTAAAAAGAATCATAGACTGAATACCTCCTATGGGGCAATAGAGACCGAACTTAAGAATATGGGTATACAAAATCCGACAATCAAGGATGTTTCGGATGCCGTAATCAACATTCGTCAACGAAAACTCCCAGACCCAAAGGTGTTGGGAAACAGTGGCAGTTTTTTTAAGAATCCGGTTATTGGCAGGGCCGAATTCGAGGAATTTTCCGCTAAGCATCCTGAGGCACCTTTTTACAAGGTATCGGATGACTTGATCAAAGTTCCGGCTGCCTGGCTTATTGAACAATGTGGCTACAAGGGAAAACGCTTTGGCGATGCCGGGGTACATAAGCATCAGGCGTTGGTATTGGTCAATCATGGGAATGCCAGTGGAAAAGAGATTTTAGACCTCGCACATCGCATTATGTTATCGGTAAAGGACAAGTTCGGAATTACCATTTCCCCAGAAGTAAACATTATTGAATAACGACCTGAATCAGCATATTTGATTTTCTTCAAATAAAATAACCCCTGAATGAAAAATCATCCAGGGGTTATACCAAACCAAACTAACCAAAAATTAAATGTTCGATTACCAGTCGCACATTTAGTAATTAAAATTTTGAGAACACGCTGCTTTACAATCAATTTTATAAATTAGCGTTTCACTATATACGGTACAACTTGTGCGGTTGGATGCCCCAACCACAAAAAATTTTGTATTCTATCCCACTATATGAGCACACTTCTCGAAAAGCATATTGTAGAATTGCTTCAAGAGCGAAATGAAAAAGCGATTTCACTTTTGTACGAACATTATGGCGATACCCTTTACGGAGTTGCCAATAAGGTGGTACGAAACGAGGAATTGGCACAAGACGTATTACAAGAAAGTTTTGTAAAAATCTGGAAAAAATCAGATTCATACGACCCAACAAAGGCAAAGCTCTTTACTTGGCTGTTCAGAATTACGCGCAACACGGCAATTGATAAGTTACGAAGTAGAAACACTAAATCGGATAAAGAAATCCAAATGGATGTTTCTGACGTATATAATCTAGGTGTCGATAGCATCAAACCCGAGCTCATGGATGTTCGTGAGAACTTGGATAAGATAGAGGACAAGTACCAAGTAGTGCTTGAAGCCCTATTTTTTCAAGGGATGACCCAACAAGAGGCCAGTGATGAACTGGATATTCCGTTGGGAACGATTAAATCAAGGCTTAAAATTGGCCTTCGGGAGTTGAAAAAAATTTACGGATCACCGATGCTTTGGATACTCGTGATCAACCTAATACAAACTTAATCAGAGGTAATCTTTCTAAATTGTTAGACAGATTGCGCCCCCCTCTGGGTAAATGAACTTAAGATGAAAGATAAGATTAAAATTTTTCTAGATTCGGACCTATTGGAAAAATACCTTTTGGGTACTACCAATGCACAGGAAAATCTTCAAGTAGAGCGATACATTGCCATGTACCCTCAGGTTCGTGAGACCTATGATGAGCTTCAGGAAAATCTTGAGGCTTTTGCAAAGCTACACGCTATCAAGACCCCTGAAGGGTTAAAGCAAAGAATTATAGCCCGAATCAAATCAGAACATGTAGGCAGAAAACGTTTCTTTAGATATGCCGTGGCGGCCAGTCTTGCAACCCTTTTGTTCGCAGGAGCGTCTTACTTCTTTTACGACCAGAATCAGAGCTTACAAGAAGAGAATGAAATGGTCAATAACAAAATTCAATTATTGGAGGAAGATATGAAAGAGCGCTTGGAAGATGTGCGTAACCAATTCATTGTTTTGAATAATCCGAAGACAAAGAAATATAATGTCAACGGAAACAAAAAAGCAAAAGAACTTAAGGCCATCGCTTACATCAATCCAGTTAAAAAACTTTCGTATATCAATGTAAGCAAACTGCCTAATCTACCTGAAAATCAGTGTTTTCAGATGTGGGCTGAAGTTAATGGAAAGATGGTTAATCTTGGTGTTATTCAAGAGGCCACCGACAAAGAAAAGTTAATGGCACTGCCTTATGCCGAAGAAGCTGTTGGTTATATTACCATAGAACCTAAAGGAGGCAATGAAACACCTACCGTAGAAAATATAGTGGCGAATATTGCCTACTAATTAAATCTCATAGATATTGTAGAGCCCCGGCCTAGGTCGGGGCTTTATTTTTGTAACTTTGTCTAAAATTGTTTAGATGAAACTTTTCTTACTCACTGTCGGACTTTTAGCCATTGCATTCGCCGGAATCGCGATCAAAATTTGGACAAAAAAGGATGGCGAATTCGCAGGGACCTGTGCAAGCCAAAGTCCGTTTCTGAATCAAGATGGGCAAGCCTGCGGCATGTGCGGCAAATTGCCCAGCGAACAGGATTGTAAAATAGACGAAATTACGCAATAGTTGAAGTCGAGTCTGAACCTTGATTCGTTAAACCCCGTAGTTTGGATACACCCAAAGACAAACTAAATCAAATAATCTCAAAGGCAAAAGAAGGCAATCAAATCGCTTTTAGCAACCTATTGGATGCTTGTTGGAACGAAGTGTATGGTTTTCAATTAAAACGCACCCAAAACGAAAACGATGCCGAGGATATTTCTATTCAAACCTTTTCCAAGGCATTCGACAAAATAGATACCTACGACGATTCGTATGAGTTTAAAACCTGGTTGCTGACCATTTCGAAAAACATACATATCGACCTTGTTCGAAAAAGAAAACGCGACATATTGGATTCTCGTGGCGCGAATGATGCCGTAAAAAAAGTGCTAGATGATGCCCCTACTGTAGAGGACCGCCTGATTACCGAGCAAAATCTTGCAGACTTGCTCAATGATATAAAAAAACTAAAACCCAACTATCAAGAGGTAATAAATCTGCGGTTCTTTAATGAAATGAGTTATGCTGATATCGCTGCTGAACTCAACGAGCCGATGAACAATGTAAAGGTGAAGCTTTTACGGGCCAAAAAATTATTGGCAGAAATCATTAAAAAACGCTAGTCGCAGCTCCTTATTCCTACCTTCAGAACGGCCATAACTTCGTATATTTGCTTAAAATTATGACTATGGGCGAAAATGCCGAAACAAGTGTACTTCCCCCCAAGGGAAAACCAAAATGGTTACGGGTAAAACTGCCTACCGGGAAGAAATATACCCAACTTCGTGGCTTGGTCGAAAAATACGATCTGCACACCATTTGCACCTCTGGCAGCTGCCCTAATATGGGAGAATGCTGGGGAGAGGGTACGGCCACCTTTATGATCTTAGGCAATATTTGTACAAGATCTTGTGGTTTCTGTGGCGTAAAGACCGGCAGACCGGAAGATGTAGATTGGGCGGAACCTGAAAAGGTAGCGCGATCTATAAAAATAATGGGCATTAAACATGCGGTGATCACTTCTGTTGACAGGGATGACCTCAAAGACATGGGTTCTATTATTTGGGCCGAAACCGTTAAGGCCATTCGAAGAATGAACCCAAGCACCACATTAGAAACGCTGATACCCGATTTTCAGGGCATTGAAAGACATTTGAACAGGATTATCGATGTGGCCCCTGAAGTGGTTTCCCATAATATGGAAACTGTAAAACGCTTGACAAGGGAAGTTCGAATTCAGGCCAAATACGAACGCAGTCTGGAAGTTTTACGGTATTTAAGGGCCAATGGAATCAATCGCACAAAGTCTGGTATTATGCTCGGACTTGGGGAATTGGAAGAGGAAGTAATCGAAACCATGCAGGACCTTCGTGCTGCGAATGTTGATGTTGTGACCATAGGTCAGTATCTACAGCCCTCTAAGAAGCATTTACCGGTAAAAGAATTCATATTGCCCGGGCAATTTAAAAAATACGAGGAAATAGGCCTTAAAATGGGTTTTCGTCACGTTGAAAGTGGTGCCTTAGTGAGATCTTCCTACAAGGCGCACAAGCATATTGACTAACAATCCTTGAACCACGACGAGTTTCAAATAGTTCATGCTGCCCCTATGAATACACTAAACATCGGAATTAATGGATTTGGACGAATAGGACGAAGAGTATTTCGTTTGTTGCAAGGTCATCCACATGCACAAATAACTGCAATCAATGATCTTTCGGATACCAGAACGCTCTCCCATTTGCTAAAATACGATAGTATTCATGGGATCTTTCAAGGGGAAGTGGACCATGACGAAAGCCATATCATTGTAAATGGGCAAAAAATCGCTCTTCTCAACGGAGATCATCCCAAGAAGATTGATTGGAAGGCGCACCAGGTAGATATTGTAATCGAGTCTTCGGGCAAATTTAAGGATACCGCCAGTCTTCAACACCACCTTGCTAATGGTGCAAAAAAAGTAATCCTATCCGTTCCGCCGGTAGACGACCTCATCAAAATGGTCATTTTCGGAATTAACGAAGATAAGGTGGGCGATACTGATCATATTCTTTCAAATGCCTCTTGTACCACGAACAATGCGGCGCCCATGATAAAGGTCATTGATGATCTTTGCGGTATTGAGCAGGCCTATATCACCACTATACACTCCTACACCACTGATCAAAGTCTACATGACCAGCCACATCATGATTTGAGACGTGCTCGTGCTGCAAGCCAATCAATAGTACCGACAACTACTGGTGCTGCAAAAGCACTGACCAAGATATTTCCGCATCTTTCAGAGGTCATCGGGGGTTGCGGTATTCGCGTTCCCGTACCAAACGGATCCTTGACAGACATTACGTTCAACGTAAAACGACCAACAAGCATTGAGGAAATCAATGAAAATTTCAAGAAAATTTCTCTCAAAGAGCTGAAAAACATACTTTTATACACAGAGGACCCTATTGTTTCCATCGACATAAACAATAGTTGCTATTCTTGTACGTTTGATTCACAGATGACTTCGGTTATCGGCAAAATGGTAAAAATAATAGGCTGGTATGATAATGAATCTGGCTACAGTAGCCGGATCATCGACCTTATAGACTTGCTGATCGATAAAAAATACGTTTGAAAACTCAAAAGCTACATCGTATAATCTCCAATTGTTGCCTACTACTTGTCCTTGTAGCCGGATTTTCTACGCTCTCGGCGCAAGACTCCATCCCCTCAAGAAGCACCATAGAATACTTTAATGAAGCTCGCAGCCTCTCTAATCAAAGTCAAACAGAAAAAGCCTTAAAAGCTATTGAGAACGCAGCCATCGTTGCAGAGAAAGATGAGGACTTTAAAGCTTTGATCGACAGCTATCATAAGTTCGCCTTAATCTACATGAAGCTTGATAAACGAAAAGACGCAGACTTCTACTGGGACAGGGCCAAAGGCAAATTAGCCGATCTTGAATACCCCTATGGCAAGGCAACGCATAAATTCATTGCGGCGGTAGGAAAGTTCGAAGACGGTAACAACTACCAAGCCTTGGAAGATCTTGAAGAAACAAGGCAATTAAGCAACGATAGAAATTTAATCAACAATGTATTACTTATAGAAGGGAATATTTACTTAGGACTCGAAAAATATGATATAGCCTCCAAGAATTTCAATTCACTTGTAATAAATACGGACCCTTACGAGCAAGAATATTTGACCACAAATGCCTATATCGGTTTGTCAAAAATGAACCTCGCCACTGACAATTTGGAAGAGAGCATAGTTAATGCCGAGAAAGCATTGGCGCTGTCGAGGGACAACAAATTTTTTAATGAAGTTGTTGAAGTAAATGAGTTACTGTCTGAATTGTACCAGAAAAGTAAACGATACGATTTGGCCTTAAATAACAAACAAAATCTGCTCAATATCAAAGATTCTATTTTTACGGTGGCCAAACTAAAAACAGCTTCGAAAACAGCCGACAAAATATTGAACAACACCAAGGACAATGAAATTATTAGGTTAGAGTCTGAAAACGAAGAATTGAGCCAATCGGCAAACCGATCTGAACTTACGGCCATATTAACCTCTGCCTTCCTGACCATCATTTCGCTTTTGGCAATTTCCCTCTATCGCAATAATCAGATTAAGCTCAAAACCAACGATCTGTTGCAAATAAAGAACAGTGAGTTGCAGGCGGCCCGCGATGCGGCGGTACAGGCTATGGAAGCCAAAACAAACTTTCTTTCTACGGTAAGCCATGAATTGAGAACGCCATTGTATGCAGTAACAGGCCTTACCCATTTGTTGCTTGAGGAAAATCCTACCAAAAATCAGGAAGAACATTTAAAATCTTTGAAATTTTCAGGGGACTACCTTCTGAACTTTATCAATGATATTCTGCAAATCAATAAAATAGATGCCGATAAACTAGAACCTCTTAATATCGATTTCAATCTAAAGAAAATGCTTCAAGAGGTTATCGATTCGTTACAACAGAGTGCCAAAGAGAACAATACGGAAATTGTATTGGAATACGATGATGCCATTCCGACCAATTTAATGAGCGACCCTTTGAAATTATCCCAAGTCTTTATGAACCTAGTGGGCAACTCCCTCAAATTTACCAAGGATGGTAAAGTAAGGGTTGTCGCCAAACTAATGAAGGCAATGGATGATGAGGTGACCGTTTATTTTGAAGTTGAAGATAATGGTATTGGCATTTCAAAAGACCAGCAAGAGAGCATTTTCGAAGGCTTTGAGCAGGGTTCTATTCAAATTAACAGGGAGTACGGAGGTACTGGTCTTGGACTAACTATCGTAAAAAGTTTACTTGGACTATTCGAAAGCGAGATTCAATTAGAAAGTGAACTCGGCAAGGGTAGTTCTTTCTTTTTTGAATTGAAGTTAAAAAGCAAAGACAGTGTGGTCGATGATATTCCTTTCGAGATTTCGACAACCGATTATGACTTTGATGGCCTTCATATTCTTATTGTAGAGGATAACAAGATCAATCAGGTGATTACCAAAAAAATGTTGTCGAAAAAACAAATAACCAGTGATATTGCAAACAACGGCAACGAGGCGATCAACCTGGCGAAGAAAAATTCGTACGACGCCATATTAATGGACATTCACATGCCGGGCATCAGCGGCGACCAAGCTACGATTGAGATAAGAAAATTTGACAAAAGCACCCCAATTGTTGCGCTTACTGCTATATCTTTGGATGATAGCTTAGAGGCATTCTATGCCGCCGGTTGTAACGATGTGGTTACCAAACCGTTTAAACCTGAGGTTTTCTACCAAAAAATCGGCGAGAACATCTTTGACAAAAAGAGGGTCAAATACCCTGCTTCATAAAAGTCGTTACCACGTTGGCCAACTGTGCCCCATCATCGCCGACAAATTCATGTCTTACTGGAATATAGTATAATGCACCAATATGTTCTTTCAGGCGCATAAAATCCTTCTCAGTTGTAATAACCACCTCTTTCGAATTTAAGTACACTAATTCCTTGGTTGTAAAAAAATGATGGTCTGTATAGGATAAATGCTCAAAAGCTAGTCCACGCCCCTCTAAATACGTTTTAAGAGGCTGTGAATCAGCAATACCGGTAACCAAGCTTACCTTTTTTCCTTTAAATGCCGAAATGTCGACCACTTCCTTTCTACTGTGAAAGCCAGCGTCATTGACTAAGCAGCTAAATAGCAATTGTTGGTTAGCGTTTGGCCTAATTTTATCCCGTAATTGCTTTTGCTGCTCGTTTGAGATGTTAGAGGGGCATTTGGTAACCACGATTACATCTGCACGCTTGGCCTCCCTTTTGCTATCACGAAGATTTCCTGTTGGCAAATACCAATCGTCGCAATACAATTTTCCGTAAGCCGTAAGCAAAATATTCAGACCAGCCTTAACTTTTCGATGTTGAAAGGCATCATCCAACAAAATGACATCGGGCTTTATTTGTTTTTCCAGCAGTGCAATTCCGTTTCGTCGATCGGCATCGACGGCAACCGCTATCTTTGGGAATTTATTATGTATTTGATAGGGCTCATCGCCAAGAGACTCAACCGAAGATTGCTCATCCGCCAGAAGAAATCCGGTACTTTTTCGCTTATATCCGCGACTTAGCACAGCAACTTTATGATCATTTTTCAATTGACCTATAAGATACTCGGTCATTGGTGTTTTACCGGTACCCCCTACGCTAAGGTTCCCAATACAAATGGTCTTTGTCCTGAATACTGTAGATTTTTTAATTCCCGCATCATACAGATAATTCCGATACCGGACCACCAAGGCATACAACAGGGAAAACGGAAACAGTATTTTTCGGAGCAACATCACGACAACGAATATATATTTTATCTTTGGAATTCTCACCTGTATATCATGACCGTAAAAGAAATAACCACTATTCTAGAAGAATTGGCCCCTTTGGCCCAAGCGGAAGATTTTGACAATGTTGGCCTCTTGATTGGAAGTAATTCAGCCAGAGTTACTGGGATTCTGGTCACGTTAGACACCTTAGAAGGGGTCGTTGATGAAGCCATTGCCAAAGATTGCAATCTAATAGTCAGTTTTCACCCCATTATCTTCGAGGGACTTAAAAAAATAACTGGGAAGACCTATGTGGAGCGCGTGGTCCTTAAAGCTATAAAGAACGATATTTCGATTTACAGCATGCATACCGCACTTGACAACTCACCACATGGAGTGAACGCCAAGATCTGTGAGGTTCTGGGTATTGAACGTCCAAAAGTACTCATTCCCAAAAAAGGAAATCTCAAAAAAATAACGACTTATGTACCCAAAGATGCAGTGGAACAATTAACCAAGGCCTTATTCGAAGCGGGTGCGGGCCATATTGGAGACTATAGCCACTGCAGCTTCGAAACCGAAGGCATAGGGAGTTATAGGCCCGAAGAAAACGCGAAGCCCACAAAAGGCGAAGTGGGTACAACACATTACGAAAAGGAAATACGCATCAATATGGTTTTTTCGCATGCCGATGAGCGCAAAATTGTAAAGGCGCTGTTCGAAAACCACCCGTATGAAGAGGTCGCCTATGAAGTATTGACACTTGAAAATGATAATGTTCATGTGGGTATGGGAATGATAGGAACGCTCAAAAAACCCGTATCCGATATTGAGTTTCTTCAGCATGTCAAAAAGAAAATGAACGCTAACGGAATTCGACATTCAAAGTTGATGCATAGAAAAATCCAAAAAATTGCGGTGCTCGGGGGTAGTGGATCTTTTGCAATTGGTGCCGCCAAGGCAGCAGGGGCCGATGTTTTCATCAGTGCAGACATAAAATACCATCAATTCTATGAAGCTGAAGACGAGATGGTCATTGCCGATATCGGACACTATGAAACTGAGCAGTTTACAAAAAATCTATTAGTTGATTATCTTACCAAAAAAATCCCTAATTTTGCAATCCATTTATCGGAATGTAAAACCAATACAATCAATTATTTATAAGCATGGCTAAAAAGAAAGCAGAAGCAACGGTAGAAGATAAGTTAAGGGCATTGTACGATTTACAACTAATCGATTCTAGGGTTGACGAAATTCGCAATGTTCGTGGTGAGCTTCCGTTGGAGGTTGAAGATTTAGAAGATGAAGTATCCGGCCTTAAAACGCGAATGGACAAGCTAAAAACCGATGTTGAAACCATCAACTTCGAAATAGGAGCCAAAAAGAACCTTATCGACGAGGCCAAGGCATTGATTAAAAAATATACAGAACAACAAAAGAACGTTCGCAATAGCCGTGAATTCAATTCTATCAGCAAGGAATTGGAATTTCAGGAATTGGAAATTCAATTGGCCGAAAAGAATATCAAAGAGTTCAAGGCTCAGATAGAACAAAAGAAGGAAGTGATTTCAGAGACCAAAGAACGTTTAAGTGAACGTGAAAAGCATTTGAAGCACAAGAAAAGTGAGTTGAATGATATTTTGGCCGAAACCGAAAAGGAAGAAAAAGCCCTTTTATCACAGTCTGAAAAGTATCAAAAAGCTATTGATGAGCGTTTAGTAAAGGCCTATACTCGAATTAGAGGCAATGTTAAGAATGGTTTAGCGGTTGTGGCTATAGAAAGAGGAGCCTCTGGCGGCTCATTTTTTACTATTCCGCCTCAGGTTCAGGTTGAAATAGCAGCCCGAAAAAAAATCATCACAGATGAGCATAGTGGACGCATCTTAATAGATCCTGTTCTGGCCGAAGAGGAGCAAGCAAAGATGCATAAGATGTTCGCTAAAATTTAGCGTTTATCCAATACTAGATAAAAAAGCCATCTTGATCGAATCAAGATGGCTTTTTTATGATAGCGTACTTATCTATTACAACAGGCTCAAAATCTTCTCCTCCACTACCCTGCTATCCCATTCTTCGGCAATATTGGGCATTTTCATGACCTCTTGCATAATCTTTTCTTGAGCATCACCAATAGCTAACGCCTCACTATAAGGTCTTGCAGAAAAGGTAACCCTAGAATATGCCGGTATCCACTTATCCGGGTATTTGGCGGCAAAATGCTTTTCAATCTTCTTTTGCAACAAAAAGATAGGGTCAGCAGTTTTACTACTCATTTCGATAAAGTTTCTATAACTGAGTTCGGCAATTGCATCGGCATTTGGTTTCCTGGTTTGTTGGTATTCCTTGAAAATAGCCTCCCAATCATCCTTGTTTTTTTTGATGATTTCGTTCAACTTGAATATATCTTCAAAACCGGCATTCATACCTTGCCCATAAAACGGTACTACGGCATGTGCCGAATCACCTACTAGGGCAACCTTGTCCCAATAGGTCCAAGGATAGCATTTCATGGTCACCATGGCACTCGTTGGATTCTTAAAGAAATCCTCCAACAAATCTTCTATTACCTGCATTACATTGGGAAAATATGTATTGAAAAAGTGTTTCGCCGCCTCTTTGCTTGTAATATTTTCGAAAGAGACCTCCCCTTCAAAGGGCATGAAAAGCGTGCAGGTAAAGCTTCCATCGAGATTGGGCATTGCAATAAGCATAAATTTGCCCCGAGGCCATATATGAAATGAGTTTTTATCTAGTTTATGGGTACCGTCCTCGTTGGCAGGAATGGTAAGTTCTTTGTAACCGACATCTATGAAATCTTGGGAATAGTCGAATCGACTGCGACGTTGCATTTTATGACGCACCCTTGAAAATGCGCCATCACAGCCAAAAACCATATCAAATTGATATTCCTCCCAATGTCCCTTTTCACTTTCACCGGTATATATTTTCGCTTTGGGGAGGTCGATATCCCATACTTTTTCCTCAAATCGGAAAGTGGCGCCCGATTTTTCCGCAAGATCAATCATTCTTCTATTCAAAACCCCTCTAGAAATAGACCAAATTGCCTCCCCAGATTTGCCATAGTACTGATAATATTGGGGTTTCCCAATAATATGCATAGCCCTCTTATCTAAAGGAATGGCAATTTTTTTAATTTCTTCCTCAATACCAACTTCACGCAATGCCAACCAGCCACGGTTACTCATGGCCAAGTTGATAGATCGTCCTGAAAATTCAATATTTCTAATATCTGGCCGCCGATCGAAAACGGTTACCGAATGCCCTAAACGTTTTAAATATATAGCCAATAGCGACCCAACAAGGCCAGAGCCGATTATAGCAATGTTTTTGGTATTCTGTTCAATATTCATTGTGTTCATGGGGATAATGCACCCATAAGGGGCCTTATGTTGAAATAATGCTAAAGTTAGCCTTTTTTTAACATAGCGTAAACGACCAAATAGGACTGTTTTTCCGTAAATAAGATGAACATTCCGCGAGAGCGTCTATATATATCCAAAAAAAAGTCCTTCACAGCAATGCGAAGGACTTTTTTAATTACCCTAGAATTTCACTTCATCTTGAATATACGTCAATTTTGTGCTCTACCCAGCGGCATTAACGTGCTTTTTAACAGCAGTAAAAGCGCACTTTACCGACACTAGTTCTCAATTGCCAAAAGTCTTTAATCCTTTTTACTGAACCCTTTATCGAAATTGTCGCCGATAAGCGAGAATTAAGGCACTTGGAAGCTTTTTTATGACGCAATCGATTATGCTCCCGTTCTTTATACCGTAAACTTATTTAACCCAAATCGATTTGTTTGCAATGCTATGGTGGCAAATTTTCTTCTACATCTCTAAAGAGTAGCTTTAGTTTTCCACGTTCACTGTAAACCGATCAAAACTATTTTGCGTATGCGTAAAATTACTTTTAGATCGAACATACTAAAATTCGTTTTCCTCTTGGGAACCATGTTGTGTTCATTTGGAACATGGGCTCAGGTTAAGACCAATTTTACTCCGCGGTTTTCCGAAACGGTAAACGGTGATGTGACGATTATTGCTAATAATGTACTTTCAGAGCATCCTACGAATGCCTATAACGGTAGTAGCGATAATAACAGCATTTTTACCTCTTTCGTAGATATTGATTCTGATGCAACGACTTTTAATTCGAGTAGTGCAAATCTGGTCAACCCTTCACCGGGAAGTGCCTGTTTAACTTTTACGCGTGCCTATCTGTACTGGGCTGCTGCAAACAAGGAAAATGGACCCGATAACAATGGTAATATGACCGGAAACGGTCAACCTGAGGTGAACTGGCCCTTTGACCAAGTCAAATTGATGTTGCCAGGGTCTAATACATATAATACGATTACTGCAGACGACGTTATTTTCAATGGTCGCGCAGAGCACTTTGTAAACGACCCTTATGTTTGCGTTAAGGATATTACATCTGAAGTACAAGGGCTATCCGATCCTTATGGAAGGTTTCAAGTGGCCAATGTAAAGGCAACGGTAGGTAGCCTTTTCGAGCATATAGATACTGATGATCGAAATACGGGTACCTCTGGCGGGTGGCAAATTGTATTTGTATATGAAAGTCCAGAATTGAGAAACAGAAACATTACCCTTTTTGATGGGTATGCCAATGTAACCCAAACCGACAACTCCTTTGATATTTTATTCGATGGTTTTCAAACTGTTCCCAACGGTCCTGTAAATGCCAATGTCGTAATTGGTTCAACAGAGGGCGATAGAGGAATACAGGGTGATCAACTTCAAATTTTTGACACAACAGGAAACTGGACGTCTCTTACAACAAGCGAACGTGATGTCAACAACTTTTTTAATAGTAAGATAACAATCAATGAATCCCCATTTTTAGACAGAAACCCTGCAAGTACCAATACATTGGGTTTTGACGCATCTTTATTCGAGTTAGAAAACAATGCCAGAATATTAATAGATAATGACCAAACTTCGGCAACTTTTAGACTAACCTCTAATCAGGAAACCTATGGCCTCTATTTAATGGGGCTAAGTGTCGAAGTCTTTGAACCAAGTCTCGGTGCTCTTAGTTTTACCACCAACGTCATAGGTTCAACCTTTAATCCCGGTGATAATGCGCCGGTTGAGATTAGAGTTAAGAATGTTGGTAATGACGATATTCAAAATCTGGAAATCAGTCTAATTTTACCCCCACAAGTAGAATTTACCAATACAGAGCCTTTACCTCCCGGGGTTACTTATAATTTTGACAACTCATCTCGAGAACTGCGCTTCTTCGTAGAGGATGGGTATACCGATATAAATGACCCGGAATATGAACTGGATTTCAATCTTTTTATTAACCACGAATGTGTAACCTGCAGTGCCGATATTGGATTGCAGGCTATGGCTACGTTCACAGGGGTGACTAACCCAAATATGGTTTCGACCTTAAGTTCTGGCACCGTAGATGCCTGTGGTATAGGAAATCACGACCCAACATATTTAAGGGTTATTCCTGTAATCTCGTTTGACGACGCCTCAGCAATTGAAGGTACCGACATTCCATTTGGAATACGTTCTTCACACCTTTTGGCACGAGATGCCGTTGTTGATGTAAGCTATACGAATATTACAACCGTAGATGGTGATTACAATGCCTTCGCTACCTATACTATTCCCTCAGGAACCGGTAATACAACTATGAACCTGCCAACGGTAGACGATGCTATAATTGAAATTGATGAGACATTCGACATTACATTGACCTCTACTTCTGAGATAACAATACTAGACAATACTGCTAGAGGTACTATATTGGATAATGACAACAACCCAGGGGACGGTATCGCCTTCGCCAATACCAATGTCATCGTGACAGAGGGTACCGACGCCTTTGCGATATACACCGTGACCTTGACTGGGAACATTTCCGAAAACGTGACCGTCGACTATACCACCATCGAAGGATCGGCACTGAACCCGAACGACTTCGTGACCACTACCGGTACGTTGACCTTTACACCGACCGTGAGCTCATTGGAGATCCAGGTGCCCATTACGGACGATAACGTGATCGAGCCACAAGAGGCCTTCACCATTGAACTTTCGAACGTTCAGTCGAACATCGGTATAGGTTTCGTTGATGGCAACGCCACCAACACCGCCAACGGTACGATCAACGACGATGATATGGGCGATATTATGGTAAGTGACTATACAGCCGAATACACCATTATGTGCGGTGAAGATGTTCCAGACGTGCCAAGCCTAACCTTTACAGGAGGGTGTGGAAATTATACGGTTGACTTTACCGAAACTGAAGATTATCCTACAGGAACTGAAGATTATATGATTATCAGAACCTGGAATGTTTCTGATATCTGTGGAAACACGGCCACTTTTGAGCAAATCATTTTTGTAATGCAACAAGAAAGAGCCGTCGTAGCACTAGACATATGTGTAGACGATGCACCAATCGACTTATTGAATTCATTGCCGGCAGATTTTGATATGAATGGAACTTTCACCGTGACGACTGGAAACGCAATGGTCGATGGCAGCATGTTTGATCCTCAAGGCCTAGAGCTTGGTTCATATACTATTGAATATGCCTCTACTGAGGGAGATTGTAAATACTATGCTGATTTTACCATAAACGTAAACAATGACTGCGTTGATTGTAATCTAGAAAACTTGATTGTTTCTAAGACAATTACAGTAAATGGTGATGGTATAAACGACTATTTTGAGCTATTGGGCCTAGAAAACTGTGGTTTCATATACGAAGTTCAAATATTTAACCGTTGGGGAACAATGGTTTATACATCAAAAGATTACCAAAATGATTGGGGAGGTTATGCTCCCGATAGTTCTATTGGTCAGTCAGGAATATTGCCTTCCGGTACGTACTATTATATCGTATCGGTACCAAGTACAAATACAAAACCTATCAATGGGTATATCTATATTGGATCGTCTAACCAATAGCATCAATTATGTTCAAATTGAAACAAATTATCATTTGCGCTATTTTCTTGACCACCAGTTTGGTATGTGCGCAGCAGTTGCCACAGTTTACACAATATGTGTACAATACAATGTCGGTGAACCCTGCCTACGCGGGTAGCAGAGAAACGTTTAGTGCCACTGCCCTACATAGAAATCAATGGGCCGGCATCGAAGGAAACCCGACCACGAGCACCCTTTCGGTTCATGCACCGGTTAAATTCAGCCGTGTGGGCCTGGGACTAACCTATATAAACGATCAATTGGGAGATGAAGGCACCAACTATATTTACGGTAACTTTTCCTATACAGTTCCTCTTAGTCAAAAAGTAAATATGGCTTTTGGACTAAACGCCGGGGTAACCAATTACAGTTTAGAAAATCCCGACCCTTTAGACCCTTTTTTCACAGATGGGTTTACAAAATGGAATCCGAATTTAGGTGCGGGTATCTATGTAAGCAGCAGAATGTGGTACATAGGTCTTTCTTCACCGCGCTTATTGAATACAGATTTGAACCAGGGGGAATTTGCGGCCATTGAACGAAACAGTTACTACGTCATTGGCGGAAAGGTATTCGATATAGGGGGAGCAACCAAATTCAAAACGACCGCCATTGCCAAATTCACCAATGGGGCTCCGGCAACCTATGATGTGACTGCTAACTTGTTGTTCTTTGACAAACTATGGGTAGGTGCGTCGTACCGCTTTAATGATGCCGATAATTTTGGAGCGATGGTAGATTATCAATTATCGAATTCTTTTCGGGTAGGCTATGCCTATGATTTGCCGACAAGTGCAATAAAACCATATACCGGCGGCACACATGAAATTATCTTGATTTATGAAATGCCAATTAAACGTTTAGGCGGTATTAAGTCGCCTCGTTTCTTTTAAGCTATCAACTTCTACCATAAAAAAAGTCCCTCAACTTAACACTGAGAGACTTTTATGTACTAGGGCAGTATCCTACCTACTTCAAGATACCATCAACAATTCCATATTCGACAGATTCTTCCGCGCTCATCCAGTAATCACGATCAAAGTCTTTTAAGACCTTATCATATTTTTGACCACAGTTATCGGCCAAAAGCTTCGCGCTAAGCTCTTTGGTTTTAATAATTTCTCGAGCCTGAATTTCAATATTCGAGGCTTGCCCTCGAGCACCACCACTTGGCTGGTGAATCATAACTTGGGCATGGGGTTGAATAAAACGTCTGCCTTTTTTCCCAACAGACAACAAAATTGAACCCATGGAAGCTGCTAGACCGGTACAAATGGTTGACACCGGACTTTTCAATAATTTGATCGTGTCGTACATTGCAAAACCGGAGGTGACATAACCCCCAGGGCTATTAATGTACAATTGAATTTCTTTATCATTCTGTAAATCAAGATACAATAAACGATCAATCACATGTTTCGCCGAATCATCATCGACCATGCCCCATAGGAACACTTTGCGTTCATCCAACATTTTTTCGTCAATAGCCTCTTGTATTTTTCCTTTTTTAGAACTCATTTTTTATGCTTTATCAAATTCAAAAATACTCAATTTATCGGGAAAAACTACAGCAAATAAATTAGGGGATTTCAAATTTGCATTGAAAAGCGATTATCTTTGAACCAAACACATTTTATGAAAAAGCATATCATCAACATTGCCGTAGGAGTTGCACTATTAATGGGGTTTACCAGCCTTGCACAGGAGGAAACGATACTGAAAAAAGTAGCGCTGGCCAATGGCTTTGCAAATTGGGAATCGGTGGAAGAAATCAGGTTTACTTTCAATGTAGATCGCGATACAACCCATTTTGAACGCAGCTGGATTTGGAAACCCAAATCCAATGACATCACTGCTATTACCGATGAGGGTACTTTGGAGTACAATTGGGCCGATATGGATAGTCTCGCGTACAAAACCAATGCAAGTTTCATCAACGATAAATATTGGTTGCTTGCTCCATATCAATTAGTATGGGATGGCGATAATATTTCCCATGAACATAGCCTTAAGGCCGAGTCTCCGATTGGCAAAAAAAACATGCAAAAGCTTACGATTGTATATGGGTCTGAAGGTGGCTATACACCAGGCGATGCCTATGACTTTTATTTTGAGGATGATTTGATTGTTCAGGAGTGGGTATTTCGAAAAGGTAATTCCCCAAGCCCATCCATGATGACAACTTTTGAGGATTACGAAGAAATAAAAGGCCTTAAACTTTCAAAAATGCATACCATGCCCGGAGGTACTTTCAAACTTTATTTTACAGGTTTGGAAGTGAACTGATTACAGAATGATAAATTAGATTTAAGCATTTTGAAGTATTCCTTCCTTTAGGACTTGCCCAAAACGGTACATATCCTCAAAAGAGCAATAGAAAGGGGCAGGCGCCAAACGAATCACATTAGGTTCACGCCAATCGGTCACCACCCCTTTCTTCATTAGGTAATCGAAGAGCCACTTACCGTGCCCGTGTAAGAATACCGAAAGTTGACAACCTCTGTCACTAGGGGTAATTATTTCAAAAGTACCCGCAACTTCTTTGTCAACCTCCCGCAATACGAACTCCAAAAAGGCAACTATTTTTTTCCGTTTTTCAATTAATTTCTCCATCCCTACTTCTTCGAACATTTCCAAGGACGCCAAATACGGGGCAACAGATAGCACCGGTACATTGCTAATTTGCCAAGCATCGGCATTTTCCATAGGTTCGAACTCGGGTTTCATCAAAAAGCGGGTTTCTTTTTTGGTGCCCCACCAGCCTTCAAATCGTTGTATACCTTTTTTGTTCAAGTGCTTTTTATTCACAAAAATCCCTGAGGCATTGCCGGGACCGCTATTCATATATTTATAACTGCACCATGCTGCAAAATCAACATTCCAATCGTGTAATTCTAAGGCGACATTACCTACGGCGTGCGCAAGGTCCCAACCGACCATTGCACCGACCGCCTTGCCTTTTTCGGTAATCGCCTTCATATCGAAAACTTGACCTGAATAGTAGTTTACACCGCCAATAAGAACCAATGCCAGCTCATCACCAATTTCTTCGATTTTATCGAGTATATCGTCTGTTCGCCAAAAATGTTCACCTGTTCTCTTTTTGACGGTCACCAAGGCCTCTTGAGGGTCGATATTATGAAATCGCAGTTGGCTGTCGAACATGTATTGATCAGAGGGAAATGCCTTTTCCTCACAAATAATTTTAAAGCGTTTGGCCGTAGGTCTATAAAAAGATACCATTAGCAAATGAAGGTTTACCGTCAAGGTATTCATAACTGTAATCTCCTCCGGCTTTGCTCCTACTACTTTAGCAAGTGGGCTAGCCAAATGTTCATGATAATCCCACCATGGTTTATCGGCATGAAAGTGTCCTTCGACAGCCAGTTCTGCCCAGTCCGTCATGATTTCATCAACGTACTTTTTGGTCCGTTTTGGCTGCAAGCCCAATGAATTACCCGTAAAGTAAATTACTTGCTCCCCATTTACCTTGGGGAAATGGAAGTCTTCGCGGTAGTGACGCAAAGGGTCGTTAGCGTCTAAGCGCTGCGCAAATTCCAAGGTATTTTCAAACTGCATGTTCAGGTTTTGTTCAAAAATACGATATCGCTACTGATTTTCATCTGTATTTCTTGGCAGGCGCATTTCAACAAGATGCTTTTTGAATCCGTATTTTTCATAGGCATGAACAGCAGGAAGATTGTCCTCATATACCGACAATCTGATTTCAGTAAGCCCATTTTCAAAGGACCAAGCCTTTAAGGCATCCAAAATTTTTCCATTGACCCCTTTACCACGATGATCGGGATGTGTAAACATAAAACCTAAGTAGGCATATTTTTGATGATCTAAATAAGGTCTGGCCATTTTCACCTTGGCGTAGCCACAGGCAATGATTTTGTTGTCCTCCTCTTCGACGACTACCTTCGCATCTTTAGAGGTTAACAACTCCTCTAAATCATAGTACAGAACAGGGCTTGGGCGTATCGTAGGGTCGAATGGTCGTTCGGCTTCAATGACCCCTTGCTCAAATTCAAGCAATTTTGGGAGGTCTTTAAAGGTAGCTTCTCTAATCATGGTACAATCAAAATTTGATCCTCAAGTTAGTCATTTAAATAGCTATTTTTGTCAAAAATATTTCATGCATTTCCTTTCTCCGATTTTGGAAGAATATATAAAGAACAGCTCCGAAGAGGAGCCCTTATTACTACAGGAGCTCACTCGGGAAACCCATCTAAAAGTCATACAGCCAAGAATGCTAACCGGACATTTTCAGGGGAGGATACTTAGCATGTTATCCAAAATAATTCAACCAACGAAAATTTTGGAAATTGGCACCTATACCGGTTATTCCGCTTTATGTCTTGCTGAAGGGTTGAAAACGGAGGGAGAACTTCACACGATTGAGGTGAACGAAGAACTTCATGAGCTGCAGCGCACTTATTTTGACAAAAGTGGTTATGGGCAACAGATAACACAACATACAGGAGACGCCCTTACTATCATTCCCAACCTCGACCATGTTTTTGATTTGGTATTTATTGATGCTGGTAAAAAGGAATATCCAGATTTTTTCGAAGCTGCCTTACAAAAAACTAAGCGGGGAAGTATCATTTTGTCCGACAATGTACTTTGGACAGGGAAGGTAGTTGAACCGCTTGACCCAAAGGACAAGGTGACTCAAATTTTGTTGGATTATAACAAAAAACTCAAAGAAGATTCGAGGGTTGAAACGGTATTACTTCCTATCCGAGACGGACTTACCCTAAGTAGGGTAATCTAATTTTACGAAACGCCCACCAAAACAGAATTGCCCACATACATCCAAAAAGTGCACCTACAAGAATATCCAAAGGGTAATGAACCCCTAAATAGATGCGACTGTAAGAGAAGAGTAGCGGCCATAAAAAAAGGAGGTACATCCATTTAGAATTCTTCCTTAAAAAGAACACGCCCAGGGCAGCAATACAAAATGAGGCTGCGGCATGGCCAGAAAAAAAACTGTAATCGCTTGGGGTCAGCAAAACGCGAATTAGGTCATTGATAGTCTCATCATTATTGGGTCGCAACCGCGCAAAAACATCCTTGGTAGAAAAAATTATTTTTGCGGCCGACAGTACCATAAAAGCATAAAAAAGCAACATTTTCACGGCCCTTTTAATCGGATGCTTAAAGAGGATAAGGGCAATTAGAAAAAGAAAAAGAGGAATCCAAGTCGTAAACTTGGTAAGGGTCAACCAAAAATCGTCAAAAGTCTCTGTACCTAAGTTGTTCAAATAAATGAGCGTTTCCCGATCCCATTCCAACAACCTTTCGAGCATATTACTTTCTTTTAATAGCTCCCGTAATGTCATCAACACTGTCTTTGACACCTCCTAGTTCTTTAGTGATACCAGAAGAAACATTCTTTTTTACATCATCGATATCTTTTTTGATATCGCTGACAAAACTTGTATCAATGCCTTGCTTGTCGGCACTCTTTTGAATCTCTTGTTTAATATCTTCGGTAGCATCTTTTAATTGGCGCATACCTTTGCCAAGGCCTTTGGCGATTCCAGGAATCTTATCCGCACCAAAAACCATGACCACAATGAACATGATGAAGAAAATCTCTGCTCCGCTAATAAACAAAAAGTGCGCTGATAACATGCTACAAATATAATTAAAAGAAAAAGCCCTGCAGTATGCAAGGCTTTTCAAAACATCAAAATTTGACTATTTTCCTTTTATCGTCTTTTTCATTTTGTCAAAGTCGGTCTCCCCTGTCTTCTTAGGCCACACATTGTTGGTCGTATCAATATCCGCAGTCTCAGCCTTTGGATCCACGATTACACCCTTTAACTCTTGCTGGGAAGAAATAACCACACTCACTTCCTTGTCGTTCTTTCTCCAAATTTCAGCAGGATAGGTAATATTCTCAGTACTGCCATCAGCATAGGTGTATTCTACAATCAAAGGCATGGGAATTCCACCTGGCTTATCATATGTGATTTCGTAAAAGTACTTTGGTTCTTTTACCTGTTTGCGCTCTTCTTCGGTCATATTATCCATCATGAACTCCTTAAGCGTAGCAGAGCTTTCGGTTGGGGATTTCCCTTTTAAACTGGCATCAAAATCCTCGGAACCTTCTTCGGCCAAGAATACCAAGGGTGGCAAATCTTCCAATGACTGACCGCTAGCCGCTACGGCTTGCTTTAGTTTTTCGGAAGGCTTATCTGAAACATAATACTTCTTAATATCCTTAACGCCTATGTCTACATAATCGGTGGTATAGAACCAGCCTCTCCAATAGTAATCTAAATCAACGGCCGATGCATCTTCCATAGTCCTGAAAAAATCTTCAGGAGTCGGGTGCTTGAACATCCAACGCTTCGAATACGTTTTGAATGCATGATCGAACAATTCTCTTCCCATCACTGTTTCCCTTAAAATATTCAAGGCAGTCGCCGGCTTGCCATAGGCATTTGGGCCTAATTGATACACATTTTCAGGATTCGACATGATCGGGGAAATCGTACTTTGATCTCCTGCCATATAAGGCACTATTTTCGCAGCAGCTCCCCTTCTCGATGGGTAGGCCTTGTTTGGAGCAATTGCGTCTGGAAACGCCTCACCAAACTCTTGTTCGGCAACATATTGCATAAAGGTATCCAAACCTTCATCCATCCAGCCCCATTGCCGTTCATCAGAATTAACGATCATCGGGAAATAATTGTGACCTATCTCGTGAATAATCACGCTAATCATTCCATATTTGACCCTATCGGAATACGTACCATCTTCATTTGGTCTACCATAATTCCAGCAAATCATGGGGTATTCCATACCTTGATTTTTCGCATGAACGGAAATTGCCTTTGGATACGGGTAATCAAACGTATGTGCTGAAAAGGACTTTAAGGTATGTGCTACCGCCTTGGTCGAATACTCTTCCCATAGCGGATTGCCTTCTTTTGGATACATAGAGACTGCCATAACATCTTTGTTGGCCATTTTTACTGCCTGCATATCCCAAATAAATCTTCTTGAGGTCGCAAAGCCGTAATCGCGCACATTTTTTGCCTTAAACTTCCAGGTCTTTTTCTTTTCAGAAAATCCTTTCGAGGCTTCAATAGCCTCCTCCTCGGTCACAATTAGAACTGGTTTATCATACGATTT
Organism: uncultured Flavobacteriaceae bacterium; assembly: GCA_938017825.1. Lineage (GTDB taxonomy): Bacteria > Bacteroidota > Bacteroidia > Flavobacteriales > Flavobacteriaceae > Pelagihabitans. The sequence goes on along the minus strand of CALIJE010000011.1, from coordinate 4,204 downwards.
CTTCGCCTGCTCATAGCGTTTCATCATCGTTTTCGAAAACACTTCTTTTCGGTTTTGAAGTTCTCCCGTTGCATCCAATATATGATCTGCAGGTACCGTAATACTTACGTCATAATCCCCGAATGTCAACGCAAACTCGCCATTACCCCAAAACTGGTGATTTTGCCATCCTTCTACATCATTGAATACGGCCATTCTTGGAAAAAACTGGGCAATAACATACGCACGATGGCCATCTGCGAATTCTTCATAACCAGATCTTGCACGATCAACCGTATGGTCTGGAATATTGTAATTCCATTTTATGGAAAAGCTAACCTGCTCTTTACTTTTTAAGGGTTTGGGCAAATCTATTCGCATCATCGTAAAATTGATGGTGTACGGCAGGGGCTTACCTGCGGCATCCTTAACATGCTCTATAACAAAACCACCATCAAAAGGCTCACCTAAAAACTTGCCGTTAAAAGTAGATGCTAAATACGCTAGGGGTACACCATCGCCATTCTTAAGGGCCGCCTTAGAATCTTTTGTCCTAATATTCTGGTCTAACTGTACCCAAAGAAATTCTAAATCCTCCGGAGAATTGTTGATATAGGTAATGGTCTCATCACCATATAACCTGTGATTCTTATCGTCTAATTCGATGTTCATCACATAATTGGCCTGCTGTTGATAATAGTCCGGGCCTGGGGCTCCCGATGCGGAACGGTAGGTATTGGGAGTTGCGAACTCCTCATACAGTTGCTTGAACTTACTTTGGTTGGTATGACCACCTTCTCTTTCTTCCGGTGCCTCTTCCTGTGCAATCGCAACTGCTCCAAACAAGAACAATAACGACGCGAAACAATACTTTAATTTTATCATCTTTTGAGTTAAATGTTTAATCTTAGAAAAATAGAATTTTTTTAAGAGTTTGTTAAGAAATGTCACAAGTTTAACATTCCTTTATTATTCTCTCTAATCAGAACAAAGCTCTTTTTTTTATCCTTGATCTTTATATGAACCACATTCTGCTGGTCGTCGAACATATCGGTCAAAATATCATTTCGAATTTCTATAGACCGGCATTCAGGTAAATTCACCTTGGGAACTTCAATATAACAGATGATCAAATCATCTTCATATCTACTTCCTAAAAAATCAAAATCAGAAGCTGTCCCGTTGATCTGAAGAGCAAATTTGGCATCAAAATACTTTTGTATGTATTCCTTGGCCAATGGTGACTCCTTATCCGTTGCTAGGTTTGCTTTGAAATCATAACGTTCCAATAAAACAGCCTCCAAATCATCAATAAAAATGCGTGTCGTGATTTGAAGGGCGTCATCCTTTTCGGAATAGCCCACGTTGGTTACACTCAAATAAAATTTATGTGCAGCCGTAAAAGCGAATAATGGCAAGAGAAGTAGTACTAGGCCCTTTTTAAAAAAATTCATAAGCAAGAAATTCTATCAAAAATAAACAAATCACATGCCAAAAATAGCAACTTAGTCCAATTCATTATTTTTTCGGTATAGTTTGCTTCGACCCTTCATGACCTCCCAAATCTGCAAGCGGTCATGGGTATCAACCGTAGCCTGAAAAGTAGAATCGATTTCGCAGAAGTACATGAAATCATCTATTTTGTCCTCAGGAATGTGCAAGTCGGCCACGATTAAGGAATCGACATAAAAAGCGCGTACCCGTTCGGTTCGTGCGTATGTTTTTTGAAGTTTTACCTGATTTTTCAAATACTTTGTGCGTCCTGAGATTCCGTTAATAATAGGATTCAGGGGTAACAACCCACCTCCGCTGGTAGCCTCGTACAGCACCCGTTCGGCCTTCGTTGGGTTTTTTACATAAGCATTGGGCAAACCAAGAGTTGATGAAGTGATAACGGGTTCAATGCTAATGCGATCCGCGTCACGCGACATATCACCTGTAAGATTATAGGGCATAACCACGACCTCATCAAGTTCGGTCAGTGCATCCTCCAATGGCACGTTAATGAATTTGCTTTCCAAAAGTGCTTGGGTAACAACAATTTCTTTGCGCTTATACTGAACGGCTGAAAATACAATGGTATCATTGAGTTTCGCAGCAATTTTAAAATAACCCTTAATATCAGTTATTGCCGCACGTTCTGTACTGGTATTCAAGACATGTGTTGCGGCAACGTCGCCATCATCGCTAGTTACCTTGCCTTCAATTTCCTTTTCATTGTAAGACTGCGCCCGTGTCAAAAAGGACCCCAATACTGCGAGAATCAGTAAAATGTTAGTCTTTGGCATTGATCTCCTCGAGATACGTTTTACTATGAGTTACCAAGAAATCTATCAATTGAAACTCATTGTCTTTCTTCAATAGTGATTGGGTTGGATTTTTAGTATCTAAATACAGCAAAAAAGCATCAATTTGATCCTGCGGTAGTTTTAGGTCGATTACGAAAAACTCATCATCATAAACCAATCGCAATACTTCACTGGGCTTTATAATTTTTCGCTCTTCCTTATTCTTTTTACTCGCAGACTTTAACAAGGCCTTAAAGATGTTCACAAAATTTATATCATCTTGGCGACCTCGTTCGGTCTGGGATAGGGCAATATTTCTTACCTCACTAGACCGATCGGTTTCATATTCGTATGCCTTGAACTCCTCACTCTGCATTTCTAGAAACTTTTCCTGCTGTTCAGGTGTAACGATGACCTCATCCAATTCGGTAACCTTCTCGTTAACTTCAACCACCAAGCGCCCCTTTTTCAATAGTTCCTCACTTACTTTAACAACTTCCAGTTGGTAGTTAACGGCTGTAAAAGCCAATTCGTCCCCAACTTTAACAGCAATGGCAAATTGTCCGTTTTCATCCGTAATTGTAGCATCTTCGGTTGTAATATTGATAACGGTTTCATTGGGTACATTTACATTTCTATAGAGCACTTGTCCTCGTAATATACTTCGATTTGTCTCTTGGGCCTCAAGATTTATTGTGGTCAGTACTACAAAAAGTGATAAAAGCAGTTTCAGTAAATTATTTTTCATCCGCGTTTTTTTCGCCTCAGAACCATAGGGTTTATGGCTTGATAATTGTTATTGATAAAGAAAATACTTGTTGAGTCAATAAAAAAAAGATGCCCACTAAACTTTTGTTAATTTATAGTCGTAGATATAAAAAATAGATCTTTTCAACCGGTAATTAAGGCCTTTTATCCGATAAGCCCATCAAATTAGCGGTTTTAAATAGGTATGTATGCATATAGTTCTATTTTTGTAAGTCCCAATATCGTAATAGCGAGACACCATTTATGAGAACACTGATACTTTTCCTTGCGTTTTTCATTTTAGGGATTACCCAAGTTTTGGGGCAGGTAAAGATTGGGGACAATCCCCAGGTAATAGACCCTGCTGCCGTGTTGGAATTGGAGAGTTCCACTACCGCCTTGATCATCACTAGGGTTACCACGGAACAAATGCAAGCCATAGTACCCGGCGCAGGTGCACTGGTCTATAATACCGATACCCAATGTGTACATTATTACAACGGTACCGATTGGGTTAATCTTTGTTCTGGTGGTACAGCTAATATCAACGTCACTACCGACCCCGTTGTAAATCAATTTAGCACCATAGTACTTACACAGACGGCCAATGGCAATAATATCGAAGTGGCCCCGGAAAGTATTCGCGGTGCTCAGATTTTAGACGGAAGTATTTTCGGGGATGATATTAACGACAACTCAATAGGAGCCAATAAATTAGCGAACAATTCGGTTGGCAAATTCAAATTGAGTGAAAATGCTGTTGGCCCTTTTGCAATAGATAGAGATAGTTTACCGCTTAGTTTTTTCATTAATGACGTACCCTTTCTAACAGGTGGTGACGTGACTACCGTAAGTACTGATTTAGATAACGACATCCTTATCGGTACTGACGGAGGCGCTTTTTATGATCAGCAACCTATAGTCGATGCAATTGCAGAAAACACCAATGCCATTGCTAATGATCTGGATACAGACCCCGAAAATGAGTTGCAGAACCTATCATTGACCGGTAATATTTTGACCCTTTCAGATCCTGTAAATGGGGATAATATCATTGACCTTGAATCATTCGCGGGCGGGGGTGGCAATCCAACAGATGAATTGCAGGATTTGATCTTCGATACCAATACCAACATACTTACTTTGACTACTCCTGCAACTGCAAACAATCAGGTAGATCTTAGCTCCTT
>CALIJE010000010.1 GCA_938017825.1 uncultured Flavobacteriaceae bacterium | reverse complement strand
GGGTCTGATCACCAATAACGAACGTTACAACCAGGTCATTGACGTCTGGACGTCTACGAACGCGATGTTGACGGAACTGGCCATGAAACGTATTCGAGAAGACCAACAAGGATTCAACTCCGTGTATATGATGTTGGATTCCGGTGCAAGGGGTTCCAAAGAACAGATTCGCCAGTTGACGGGTATGCGTGGTTTGATGGCGAAGCCGAAAAAATCAACTGCCGGTGGTGGTGAGATTATTGAAAACCCGATTCTTTCCAACTTTAAGGAAGGACTATCGATTTTAGAGTACTTTATATCTACCCACGGTGCCCGTAAAGGTCTTGCGGATACTGCTTTGAAAACAGCTGATGCCGGATACTTAACACGTCGTCTTGTAGATGTATCGCAAGATGTTATCGTCAACATTACCGATTGTGAGACGCTAAGAGGTGTTGAAGTCAAGGCCTTGCGTAAAAACGAAGAAGTTGTAGAATCTTTGGGAGCTCGTATATTAGGACGAGTTTCGTTGAATGACGTCTACAACCCGATGAACGAGGAGTTGTTGTTGAGCGCGGGACAAGAAATTATGGAGGCCGATGCAAAACGTATCGAAGAATCGCCGATTGAAAAGCTCGAAGTGCGTTCCGCACTAACGTGCGAGGCTCCTAAAGGAATTTGTGCGCAGTGTTATGGCCGTAACCTTTCTACCAATAAAATGGTACAACGAGGTGAGGCTGTCGGAGTTGTTGCGGCTCAGTCAATTGGGGAACCCGGAACACAGTTAACCTTGCGTACCTTCCACGTTGGAGGTATTGCCGGTAACATTTCTGAGGATAGCAAGTTAGAAGCAAAGTTCGATGGCGTTGCTGAAATCGAAGATCTGAGAACGGTAAAGGGTGAAGATGGAGACGGTAAGGCTGTACAAATCGTAATATCTCGAACCTCTGAAATTAAACTTGTCGATGCCACTACAGGAATCGTTCTAAGTACAAATAATATTCCTTACGGCTCGGTATTGTCCATTAAAAATGGCGCTAAGGTCAAGAAAGGTGATGTAATTTGTTCTTGGGATCCATATAACGGTGTTATTGTGTCTGAATTCCCAGGTAAGATTGCATATGAGAACATCGAACAAGGTGTTACGTATCAAGTAGAAATCGATGAGCAAACAGGATTCCAGGAGAAGGTTATCTCTGAATCTAGGAATAAGAAATTGATTCCAACCTTATTGATTATGAAGAATAAGGATGAGGTATTGCGATCCTACAACTTACCGGTTGGTTCGCACCTTATGGTCGATGATGGTGATAAGATCAAAGAAGGTAAGATTCTGGTTAAGATTCCACGTAAATCTGCAAAAGCGGGTGATATTACGGGTGGTCTTCCACGTGTTACCGAATTGTTCGAAGCGCGTAACCCATCTAACCCCGCAGTTGTTAGTGAGATTGATGGTGTTGTCTCGTTCGGTAAGATCAAAAGAGGTAATCGAGAAATTATCATCGAATCAAAGACCGGGGAAATCAAGAAGTACTTGGTCAAATTGTCGAATCAGATTTTAGTACAAGAGAACGATTATGTACGTGCAGGGATGCCATTATCAGATGGTTCGATTACCCCAGAGGATATCTTAAAGATCAAAGGGCCTTCCGCAGTGCAACAATATCTAGTGAACGAAGTTCAGGAAGTATATCGTTTGCAAGGTGTAAAAATCAATGATAAGCATTTCGAAGTGGTTGTGCGTCAAATGATGCGTAAAGTTCGTATCGTAGACCCAGGAGATACTATATTCTTGGAGAACCAATTGGTGCATAAAGATGATTTTATCAATGAGAACGACGGCATCTTTGGTAAGAAGGTTATTATGGAAGCTGGTGAATCAGAGAACCTGAAACCAGGACAAATCATTTCTGCCCGAGAACTAAGAGACGAGAATTCGATTTTGAGAAGAGAGGACAAGGCCTTGGTAGAGGCTCGAGATGCTGTTTCCGCTACGGCAACACCTATCTTGCAAGGGATAACAAGAGCGTCATTGCAGACGAAGTCGTTTATCTCAGCTGCATCGTTCCAAGAGACCACCAAAGTACTCAATGAGGCAGCGGTTAGTGGTAAGGTCGATACCTTGGAAGGACTCAAAGAAAATGTTATCGTAGGTCACAGAATTCCTGCAGGTACAGGTATGCGCGACTATGAGAACATTATTGTAGGCTCTAAGGAGGAATACGATGAGATCATGGCACGCAAAGAAGCGCTAAAGTTCTAATTCATAATTAAGAGCTAAGATATAAGAGCCAGGACCGATATTCGAAAGTAATTTTGTCTATTGATCCTGGCTTTTTTTAACTATTGATAAAACGCTACAATGGCTGAAGAGAAAAGCAAACAAAAACAGATCAATATCGAATTGGATGAAAAGATGGCCGAGGGCATCTATTCAAATCTTGCCATCATCAATCATTCGGTATCCGAATTTGTGGTTGACTTTATTAGTATGATGCCAGGCGCGCCAAAGGCCAAGGTAAAGAGCCGCATTGTGCTCACACCACAACATGCGAAGAAGTTTTTAAAGGCTTTGAACGATAATGTAAGCCGTTTTGAGAAGGCCCACGGCACGATTAAAGATTATGATCAACCACCGATACCATTGAATTTTGGGCCTACTGGAGAAGCTTAAAAGAGCATCCATAAATTCTTAGCCCCATATTTGTTGTCAATCGAATTCCGAGACAAAATGCAATCGTACACTTGGGTACTTTTGCTGGGTCATTTGTAATGAAAAAGAAGAATCGGCCAAGAAAACCAATTGCCCTCTTTTGTCCTTCGCCAAAAACTTTTGCTTAACCCTCTGAAATTCTTTGAATTCATCATTTTTCGGGTCCTCCGGGGCTACCCAACAGGCCTTGTGAACCGGGAAGTTCTCATACGAACATTTCGCTCCGTATTCGTGTTCTAAACGGTATTGTATCACTTCGAACTGTAGTGCACCAACGGTACCAATTACCCTACGTCCGTTCAATTCAAGTGTAAAGAGCTGCGCGACCCCTTCATCCATTAACTGGTCAATTCCCTTGTACAATTGCTTAGATTTCATTGGATCGGCATTGTTGATATACCGAAAATGTTCCGGTGAAAAACTGGGGATGCCTTTATAATTCAACTTTTCTCCTTCTGTAAGTGTGTCACCTATTTTAAAGTTGCCCGTATCATGCAGGCCTACAATATCTCCTGGATAGGAGATGTCAACGATTTCTTTTCGCTCCGCAAAAAATGCATTTGGGCTCGAAAATTTCAACTTTTTTCCCTGTCTTACATGCAAATAGGGCTTGTTGCGCTCAAAAGTGCCCGAGACTATTTTTACAAAAGCCAACCTATCTCTGTGTTTGGGGTCCATGTTCGCATGGATTTTAAAAACAAATCCGGTAAGCGCCTTCTCATTGGCTTTTACCAATCGCTCATCCGCCATTTTCGATTTTGGTGGTGGGGCGATTTCAATAAAACAATCCAACAGCTCGCGTACCCCAAAATTGTTAAGGGCAGAGCCAAAAAATACGGGCTGTTGTTCCCCATTCAAATATGCATCGCGATCAAAAGAAGGGTACACACCAGAAACGAGTTCAATATTTTCCCGGAGTTCTGCAGCGGCTTGCTCTCCGATGATACCATCTAAATCTTTGTTCTGTAAGTCATCAAAAGCGATGGTGTCTTCTATATTTTTCTTACTGTCACCACTAAAGAGATTTATATTTTTTTCGTAGATATTATAAATTCCCTTAAAGTCATACCCCATACCTATAGGAAAGCTCAATGGAGTTACCGAAAGTCCTAATTTTTGTTCAACCTCGTCAAGTAGGTCAAAGGCGTCTTTACCTTCCCGGTCTAATTTGTTTATAAAGACAATAATCGGAATGCTACGCATTCTACAAACCGCTACCAATTTTTCTGTTTGCTCCTCAACACCCTTTGCAACATCGATGACCACAATTACGCTATCTACGGCTGTTAGGGTTCTAAAAGTATCTTCAGCAAAATCCTTATGGCCCGGAGTATCTAGAATATTGATTTTCTTATCCTTGTAAATAAAGGCCAGCACAGATGTGGCCACAGAAATTCCACGCTGCCTTTCGATTTCCATAAAATCGCTGGTCGCAGTCTTTTTTATCTTGTTGTTTTTTACAGCACCGGCTTCTTGAATGGCCCCGCCAAATAGCAGTAACTTTTCGGTCAGTGTAGTCTTACCTGCATCTGGGTGAGAGATGATTCCAAATGTACGTCGGCTTGCTATTTGGTCTGCAAAAGTCATTGTTGAAATTTGGGCAAAAATACATCAAATAAAATATGTTTTTACCATTGTTTTACAAGAGTTGAAAAACCGATGTTCATCTTTTAAATCGCCTTTTTCAACGCCATAATTTCTTCGATTAACGGTTGATAAAGTCGATATGAAGAGGCTAACAAAGTCTAACATCCGATGAAATACGTATGTAGTAAGAGAGATTATTCAAAAATCGAGGTAGTTTATCGAGTAAAACCGTTATTGAAAGAATTTTCACAATTTAGACTTTTTAAACTGTTTGAGGTTCAAAATTTTAACTATATCTTGCAATTTGGAATAAATAGGCAGTCCCCAACTTCTTACCCTTTGTTGTACGTACTTATTGGCCATGGTGATTAGTAAACCAACCTGTAATGAACAGGTTTTAAAATTGCTGACACTTATGGAATTTTTTACACTATTTGAAAAGAAAAAACAGGCGAATAGCATATTGAGCTTTCTTGTGGCCTTAATGCTTATTTGTAGTTCTTACGCGAGCGAGTATGATACTTTTGAGTTGTCAACTTCAAACTCCATTATTATTGACGATCCAGCAGATCTAGATGATGACAATGATGGAATCTTGGATACGGTCGAAGATGCTAACTTTGATAAAGATGACAATCCAGATACCAACCCTACCGATACCGATGGTGATGGGATACCTAACTATTTGGACATCGATTCTGATGGTGATGGTATTTTGGACAATTATGAAGGTCAGCTAACGGCTAACTATGTTCCGCCGTCTGGAGTTGATGCCAACAATAATGGTCTCGATGATGCTTATGAAGGTTCATTCGGTTTTGGTATTGTCCCCATTAATTCTGATCGGGCAGCCTTGGCTGATTATATCGACGTTGATTCCGATATTGATGGTATTAGAGATAATCTGGAAGCTCAACCATATTTAAATTATGTACCTCCCTCAGGAATTGACGCGAACCAAAATGGATTGGACGATGCCTATGAAGGTTCCTTTGGCTTTGGTATTATTCCTATAAACTCTGATAGCGACGAATTTCCTGATTTTAGGGATTTTGATTCTGATGATGATGGTATAAAGGATAAGGTCGAGGCCCAAACTTCTGAAGGGTATATTCCGCCAAGAGGAGATCAGGATGGAAATGGAATCGATGATGCCTATGAAAATGGCCTCACCCGAATAGATACTGACGGAGATGGTGTGCCAGATTTGCACGACATCGATAGTGATAATGATGGTATTTTAGATAATATCGAGGCACAGTCCACCGCAGGATATTTGCCTCCCTCAGGTATCGATAGTACGCGAGACGGATTAGACAATGCCTATGGGCAAGGAGGAATTAACCCAGTGAACTCTGACAATGATACCAAGCCCGATTTTCGTGATATTGATTCCGATAATGATGGCATACCTGATAATGTAGAAGGGCAAACGACCAGTGTTTATATACCTCCAACAGCCATGGATAGCGATAATGATGGTCTTGATGATGCCTATGAAGGTTCTGGTGACCAGGGCATAACGGTGGTTAATACAGATGGTGATGACGAGCCCGATTACAGGGATTTGGATAGTGACAATGATACCATCCCTGATAACAACGAAGGAAACGATTTTAATTTTGATGGTATTCCCGATCAAACATTTACAGGAGTAGACACAGATGGTGACGGTCTTGATGACGGCTACGAAGGAAGTGACGTTAAGGATGATTTTGATGTTAATGATGAAATCGATAATCCGGCAACAGATTTACCTGATACCGATGGTACGGAAGATGTAAATTATAGAGATCTTGATGATGATGGTGATGGAATCGATACACCAGATGAAGATGCTGATGGCGATGGTGACCCGACGAATGATGATTCCGACGGAGATGGCACACCTGATTATCTGGATCCTGTAGACGAGCCAGATAATGATACCGATGGTGATGGGGTGCCTGATAGTGTTGATGTCGATGATGA
>CALIJE010000009.1 GCA_938017825.1 uncultured Flavobacteriaceae bacterium | reverse complement strand
TTGAACCTGGGTTCCTTCTCCGCAGTCTATTAAACAAAGGTGCCCGTTGATTTCCAATACTTGAGCGGTCGGGTTGGTCAACGTTCTTGGTGTGGCAGCATAGCATCCGAGTATGTGTAATTTCACAGGCTTAGGAATTGTAGTTTAGTGCGTCTGCAATCGTGAATTTGCTCTTAAAAGTAAAGGCATAGGGTGTTTCCCCATTCTCATTTAGATACTTCAAACGATTTTTGGCTTCTACGGCTGTTGGTATGTGGCCAGGTGATATGTACCAAAATACCATATGCATGCCAGTCATTTTGCTAAACCATTCTTTTTTTCTTTTAAAAACTTCAAGATGGCCAGAAGCATAGGTGAACTTATAGAGCATTTCAAGGGATGTCCATACAGACATATTGATGATCAACCTTTCATCTTCGAATACACGCATGGCCGTTGCATTATTTTCATCTCCTTTTAAACGCCAAACAAAACCTTCATGAGCTTCCGCGATTTGATTAATGTAATCTAGATTATTTACAAAATCTGCCATAATGGGATCGTGGATAGAAGCAATCATCCTAGCGATGTTCAATTGTGCCAAATGGTGTGTTTGTGCCATTAGATGCCTAAATCTCTTTCTATTTCCTCCATTTCGATAATATCATGCGCTTCCTGCACTGTAGGAACAAGATTTATTTCATCGGGCAGCTCATCATAACCAATTTTGTCGCTAACCAGTACAAAAGATTTGTTATTGTTTTTGTGAACTCGCGATACGTCGAGAAACTCAAGGATACTATCAGGAGTGATATCCGTAAAAGAAAATAGATTTATTATAATATTGTCGCTGCTAATAGTAGCATATTCATTTACAAGATTTTCTAAAAACCGTGCTAGAGATATATTCTCTTGAGAAACTATAGTGGTATTCCCTACTTTGTCAAGAATCATATAACACTACTTAATTTTTGATGCCAACAAATAGATGACCGCCATGCGAATGGCCACCCCATTCTCTACTTGGTTCAATATTATCGACTGGTCAGAGTCGGCTACGTCGCTGGTAATTTCAACACCCCTATTGATAGGCCCTGGGTGCATGATTACAATTTCTTTATCTAGTTCGTTCAGCAATTTTTTATTGACCCCGAATTGTTGGGTATACTCCCTTGTGGTCGGAAAGTAACTAATATCCAAGCGTTCATTTTGAATACGCAACATATTTGCCACGTCGCACCAGTTCAAGGCATTTTTGAGGTTCGTCTCAACCTCTACCCCTAGAGATTCTATGTGTTTGGGCAATAATGTTTTCGGCCCACACACTTTTACGTTTGCCCCTTGCAGTTTTAGTGCGAAGATATTCGAGAGTGCAACTCGCGAATGTAAAATATCTCCAACGATTACAACATTTTTGCCAGCAACGTCGCCAAGTTTTTCTCGTATCGAATACGAATCGAGCAGCGCTTGGGTAGGATGTTCGTGTGCCCCATCACCAGCGTTGATTATGGATGCGCCCACATGCTTTGAAAGGAATATTCCCGCACCCGGATTCGGATGTCGCATCACCACCATGTCTACCTTCATAGATAGGATGTTATTCACGGTATCGATAAGTGTTTCACCTTTGTTCACCGAAGACTGGGAGGCCGAAAAATTAACAATATCCGCAGACAATCTTTTCTCTGCAAGTTCGAAGGAGAGTTTGGTGCGCGTACTGTTTTCAAAGAATATATTGGCTATAGTAATATCTCTAAGAGATGGTACTTTTTTTATGGATCTATTGATAACTTCCTTAAAGTGATCCGCAGTTTCAAAAATGAGCTGAATATCCTTTTTGTTCAGATATTTTATTCCCAATAAGTGTTTTACACTCAATTCGCTCATTGATTCTTATTTATATGTTTCAGCATAGCGGTTATTAATCATCATCTATCAATCAAATAAATAACGTCTTTACCATCATTTTCTTTCCACAAAACTTTTACTTTCTCATTATTGATAGCATCTACTTGTCGCCCTCTATAATTGGGTTGAATTGGCAAATGTCTACTAAATCTCCGATCGATCAAGGTTAAGAGTTCAACCTCTTTTGGTCTTCCAAAAGATTGCAAGGCGGCCAAGGCCGCATTTATACTACGCCCGGTATATAGTACATCGTCTATGAGCACTACATTTTTGTCCTCAACTAAAAAATTAATGTCTGTTGCCGTGGCCTCAAGGGTCTTGTCGCCTCTTCTAAAATCATCACGATAAAATGTAATGTCCAAATAGCCAAGGTCGATTTTTTTGACCTTGTATTCCTCTTTTAAAATTTTCGTAAGTCTTTCGGCCACAAATGTACCTCTCGGTTGTATTCCGATGAGCACTGTATTCGCAAAGTCGAGGTGATTTTCTAGAAGTTGGCAAGCCAAACGGTGAAGTATGATGTTTATTTCTTTGGAAGAAAGTAATACTTTTTGCCCCATGGGTGTAACATCAATACTTTAGCGGGACAAAAATAGGAAATTATACCCAAATAGTTTTCATATCAAGTTGAACAAAAACAAAAGCCCCGACCAATGGTCGAGGCTTAATGACATTATAGAAGGAAACCTTACTTTTTCTTAGCTCCAGCCTCCATTTTATCTTTCAACGCTTGTAATGCCTCATTGGCATCACCTAAGGTAGGTTTGGCCTCATCATTGGCCTTTGACTTACGCTTAGCGGTACGAACGATACGTTCTTCTTCTGCTCTGAAGATAGCCGTATGACTCGCTACAACACGCTTGAAATCTTTGTTAAATTCGATAATCTTGAATTCAGCTTCTTCTCCTTTTCCAAGTTTTTTACCATCCTCTTTTTCTAAATGACGTTGCGGAATAAATGCCGTAATATCATCATTGAAATCTATGGTAGCACCTTTATCCACAATTTCGGTAATGGCCCCTTTATGAATAGTACCTAAGGCAAACTCAGCCTCGTACTTGTCCCAAGGATTCTCAGTAGTCTGTTTGTGACCTAAGCTAAGCTTTCGGCCATCAACATCCAATTCCAAGACCTCAACCTCGATCTTGTCACCTACGGTAACAAATTCAGATGGGTGTTTGATTTTCTTGGTCCAAGAAAGATCGGAGATATATATTAAGCCATCAATACCTTCTTCCAATTCTACGAAAACGCCGAAGTTGGTAAAGTTTCTAACTATACCTTCGTGTCTAGAAGCAACTGGGTATTTGGTCGTGATATCTGTCCATGGATCCGGTGTCAATTGTTTCACACCTAAAGACATCTTGCGATCCTCACGATCTAATGTCAATACGACTGCTTCTATCTCGTCACCGACTTTTACAAAATCTTGTGCCGATCTCAGGTGGGTTGACCAAGACATTTCAGAAACGTGAACCAAACCTTCAACACCTTCCACTACTTCAATAAAGGCACCGTAATCTGCAATAACAACTACTTTTCCTTTTACTTTATCTCCTATTTTGATTTCATCGCTTAGTGCCTCCCAAGGATGCTTCTCTAATTGCTTTAGTCCTAATTGTATTCTTGATTTGTTTTCGTCAAAGTCAAGAATAACAACATTCAATTTCTGGTCTAGGTCAACTACCTCGTTCGGGTGATTGATTCGACTCCAAGAAAGGTCTGTTATGTGAATTAGACCATCAACGCCTCCTAAATCAATAAATACACCGTAGGAAGTAACGTTTTTAACAACACCTTCCAATACTTGTCCTTTTTCCAATTGGCTGATAATCTCTTTTTTCTGTTCTTCAATATCAGCTTCGATCAACGCCTTATGAGATACTACAACATTCTTGAATTCATGGTTGATCTTCACCACTTTGAATTCCATTGTCTTATTTACATATTGGTCGTAATCGCGAATAGGCTTCACATCAATTTGAGAACCAGGCAAGAACGCCTCGATTCCAAACACATCTACGATCATACCACCTTTGGTACGGCATTTCACAAAACCGCTCACCACTTCTTCATTATCATGGGCCTTGTTTACGCGCTCCCAGGCCATAATAGTTCTCGCCTTTCTGTGCGATAAAACCAACTGACCACTCTTGTCTTCACGAATATCAATAAGTACATCTACAGTATCACCGACCTTAAGTTCAGGATTGTAGCGAAACTCGTTTAAGGAGATAACACCTTCTGATTTTGCGTTGATATCAATAATTGCCTCACGGTCGGTCAAATAAACTACCGTACCCTTTACCACTTCCTCATCTGCGGTATCAACGAAGTTTTCAGAAACAAGTTTTTCGAACTCTTCTAATTTAGCGTCCTCAACTTTTTCAATACCTTGTTCGTATTTTTCCCAATTGAAACTTTCTAAAAATTCTTTGGGATCTTGGGCAGGAACCTGCTCTTTTTTTTCTACAACCGTTTCGGTTGTATCTTGAACTGCCTCAGCAGTTTTCGGAGTTGCTTCAGTAGTCTCTTCTACTTTTGCAGTCTTGTCTTCAGCCATTATAGCTTAAAATTTGTATTCCACGATTTTCAAGAGTTGTACGACAACCGTAGAAGTTGTTATTGTTTCAGTTTAATTCCCTTTTTAACCCTTGCTATTGTCGCAAAAAAGGAGTGCAAAAGTACTGATTTTTATTTGATTTTTCCAATGCAAAGCGGATTTAGATTGCCTAATTAGGAGTATTTGGTAGAATTAATCGGAATTTACTACCAGAATTACTATCTTACCTTCTATTATAATAACCGTTAATAAATAAATTACTTATGAGTGTTAAAGCAAAGTATCAAGGAGTTTTAAACCTTGGTGAGCAATTAGGAATCAAAGATGGCAACGTAACAGAAGAAGGTGGTGTACTTAAGATTAAAGGGCAGGCAAATACCCCGTATGAAAAAGATCTTTTATGGGATAAAATCAAAGAATTAGGTGGTGAAAATGCTTCCGATATCATGGCTAACATTTCTGTTGCAGATAGTTCTGTCTATCACAGACATACCGTAGCGAGTGGAGAGTCTTTAAGCAAAATTGCCAAACATTATTATGGTGACGCAATGAAGTATCAGCAGATTTTTGCTGCAAACACCAACATTTTGAGCAACCCGGATGTTATACATCCAGATCAGGTTTTGGTTATCCCAAATCCCTAGTACGCTCAACCATTAGCAAATAATAAAATGCCATTGCGTCACCAGCAATGGCATTTTCATTATACTTTTTCAATGACGCGTTCAGCAAAGTTTTGAATGCGCTCAAACTGTTCTTTAAGCCCCATGTCGGTGTTGTCAAATTCAATGGCATCTGCCGCCTTTTTTAATGGAGAATGCTCTCTATTCGAATCAATATAGTCTCGCTCTTGAACATTTTTAAGCACTTCTTCGTACGATACCTCTTCACCTCTATCCAGCAATTCCTTATATCGTCTTGCTGCCCTGGCATCTGGAGAAGCGGTCATAAAGATTTTTAATTCAGCATCGGGAAAGACAACCGTACCAATATCCCTACCATCCATTACCAAACCTTTATCCTTGCCCATAGCCCGTTGCATCTCTACCAATTTATCACGTACAGCCCCTATTATAGCTATCTTACTCACGAACTTCGAAACTTCCAACTGCCGAATTTCCTTTTCCACGTTCTCCCCATTTAGATACATTTCTGCAAAGCCAAGATCCTCGTTAAATTGAAAATTGAGATGTATATCGGGTAACGCCTTGATCAACAAAAGGTCATCTGTTCGAGAATCCTTAATAAGACCCGCGCGAAGCGCAAATAGCGTTACGGCCCTATACATGGCACCCGTATCTACATAAATATATCCTAAAGCGTGCGCCAACTGTTTGGCCAAAGTGCTCTTGCCGGTCGAAGAATAACCATCAATTGCTATGGTAATTTTTCCCATATCTCAAAAATAACAAGAATTGATCCGGATTGTGTGCAGAGAACTCAATTAATTCATGCGCATTACTCTGATTCCAATTGCGCAACAAGTTGCTTCGGATTTTTTACCTTCTGGTTTAATATGGCCAAGTCGATAACTTCGTGCATATCTGTGACGTAATGAAATTTCAGTCCTTTTAGGTAATCTTTTTTAATTTCAAGAATATCCTTTTCATTGTCTTTACACAATATAATTTCCTTGATACGTGCACGCTTGGCCGCTAATATTTTTTCCTTAATGCCACCTACTGGAAGTACCTTTCCACGAAGGGTAATTTCACCTGTCATTGCCAAGCTCTTTTTCACTTTTCGTTGTGTAAAAAGCGAAACCAATGAAGTCAGCATGGTTATTCCTGCGCTCGGACCATCTTTGGGGGTAGCCCCCTCTGGCACATGCACGTGAACGTTGTAATTCCCAAAAATCCCGGGATCCAAATCAAAACGCTCTGCATTAGACTTAATATATTCCATTGCAATTGTCGCCGACTCTTTCATCACCTTTCCCAAATTACCCGTTATATTCAATAGTCCCTTCCCCTTTGAAAGTATCGATTCAATAAAGAGAATATCACCTCCTACACTTGTCCAAGCCAAGCCGGTAACTACGCCGGCCACATCATTGTTCTCATATTTGTCGCGCTCAAGTCTAGCAGGGCCCAAGACTTTTTCAACATCTTCATTGCTGACTTTAATGTCATACTCCTCCTCTATAGCAATAGATTTAGCGGCATAACGTACCATCTTGGCAATTTGTTTTTCCAGTGTACGCACGCCTGATTCCCGAGTATAGCCTTCCACGATTTTCTCTAATTGAGGCTTGCCGATTTTTAAATGTTTTGATTCAAGGCCATGCTCTTTCAATTGTTTTGGAAGGAGATGAATTTTGGCGATTTCCACTTTTTCCTCTATGGTATAGCCGGTCACATTGATAATCTCCATACGATCTCGAAGGGCCGGCTGAATGGTCGACAGGTTGTTGGCAGTTGCAATGAACATGACTTTTGAAAGGTCATATCCCATTTCCAAAAAATTGTCATGAAACTCACTATTTTGTTCTGGATCTAGAACCTCAAGCATTGCCGAAGAAGGATCTCCCTGATGGCTGTTGCCCAATTTATCTATTTCGTCGAGTATGAATACCGGGTTTGAAGTACCAGCTTTTTTCAAGCTTTGTACGATACGACCAGGCATAGCCCCGATATACGTTTTTCGATGACCCCGTATTTCGGCTTCATCGCGCAAACCACCAAGAGACATACGTACGTACTCCCTACCTAGAGCTTCGGCCACTGACTTCCCCAAAGAGGTCTTACCAACTCCCGGAGGACCATACAAGCACAAAATTGGAGATTTCATATCGTTCCTTAGCTTCAATACGGCAAGGTATTCAATGATTCTACGTTTAACATCTTCCAAACCGTAATGGTCTCTATCCAAAATTTTCTGCGCGCGCTTCAGGTCGAATTTATCTTTTGAAAATTCATTCCAAGGTAAGTCGAGAAATAGGTCCAAATAATTTCTCTGGATTGAATATTCGGCAACTTGCGGATTCATACGCTGCATTTTGGCAAGCTCTTTAACGAAATGTTCCGAAACTTTTTCGTCCCATTTCTTTTTCTTGGCACGCATGCGCATTTCTTCAATCTCTTCGTCATAGGAAACACCGCCAAGTTCTTCCTGAATGGTTTTCATCTGTTGATGCAGAAAGTACTCTCTTTGCTGCTGATCCATATCATTGCGAACCTTCGATTGAATATCGTTTTTCAATTCTAGTTGCTGCAATTCTACATTCATGTGCTTTAAGGTGGCCAAAGCACGTTCTTGAAGATTCCCAATTTCTAGCAACTTTTGCTTATCGGAAACATTCAAGTTTAAATTGGAAGAAACGAAATTGATCAAAAAAGAATTGCTCTGAATATTCTTTATTGCAAAGGAAGCTTCACTTGGAATATTCGGATTATTCTTTATAATGCGAAGCGATAAATCCTTTATGCTCTCAATGATGGCCAAAAACTCTTTGTCATCCTCAGCCGGTCGTACCTCACTGGTATCACGAACCGTTGCAGTCAAATAAGGTTTCCTTGTTAAGACTTCAGCTACTTCAAAACGCTTTTTCCCTTGAATAATTACGGTCGTATTGCCATCTGGCATTTGCAGTACCCTCAAGATTTTGGCAACCGTTCCCAGCGTATTTATGTCTTTTGCATCTGGGTTTTCTACTTCCTCATCTTTTTGGGAAACTACCCCAATAACCTTGGTGCCATTGTTGGCATCCTTAATTAGATTAATAGATTTGTCCCTTCCTGCGGTAATCGGAATCACAACTCCCGGAAATAATACCGTATTTCGTAAAGGAAGTATTGGAAGCGTTTCTGGCAGTTCCTCCCTATTCATTTGATCCTCATCCTCCGCCGTAAGCAAAGGAATCAACTCTGCATCTTCATCAAAAGTATGCAACGACATATTGTCAAAATTTGAAAATTTAGAATTTCCCATAGCTTTATTTCGGTCATTCTGTCATTAATAACAGTGATTGACTTCTTTGTAATTTGTAGTTCAGTTTATAAAATGGCCAAAACCTCCTAAATTATGGAGTATGGCGCTGTATTCGTCAACATAGAAGGTCAATTCCTGTGCCATACATTCCATAACATAAAAAACCCTTTCAATGATATATCGAAAGGGTTGGACTATCATTTAAATCGTAGGCTACTTTTTCACAACTCTTTTTGTAATTACTTCACCGTTTTCCATTTTGAATACTAAGAAATATATTCCTGAACTATAGTTTACGAAATCAAGTTCTATATCATCTTCGTGATCAACATTAAATTGTTTGATTTGCAATTGCTGTTGTTTCATATCGGTAACGATAAGGGTGAAGGCCTCTTCAGCTAAATTGCGAACATCTACCGATAACCGATCTATAGTTGGGTTTGGATAGGCTATTACACCATCTCCCGCCGATTTACCGTTCTCAAATGAACTTGTATCTACCACAAATTCTTCAAAATCAGTTGATCTTGAATTTCCATTTCCGGAAACATAGAGTTCAAACGCCGTTTTGCAACCTTCCGATGAAGTAAGAATATACATGCCACTATGTTGCGGAGTTACCGGACCCAAATTATAGTCACTGGTTTTTACTCTACCATCTGGTAGCGTTATCGTAAGTCCAAGGTCATTTGGCAATATGCTTAAGACGACCTCCGTTCCAGTGTCAACCTTAAGATAGATGGCGCCGCTTTCCCAAACCCCATTTAATCTGTATTCAGGGACTACAGAATTGGCGGAGCAACCTGGCAAGTCTACCACATTGATCTGCAAATATTCCTTACAGCCACCAATGGTTTCCAAGATGTAAATTCCACTTTGACTTGGGGTAACGTTTCCAATATTGTAATCTCCTTGTTTTACTGAACCGTCGGGAAGTGTAATGGTAAAGTCTACATTGTTTGGCAGCACGCTCAATACCACGTTTGTATTTTCATCGACCGTTATTTCATTATCGCCGCTAAACCACTTGCCATCTAAACGGTATTCCGGAATAATTGTACCCAATGTGCATGGATCGACATCACCAGTTACCTCTACGGTTATGCTACTGGTACAACCTTCATCGGTTTCCAATAGATAAACACCTGATTGGGCCGCGCTAACAGCTCCTAAATTAAGATTGTCACCAAATACTTGGCCATTCGGCGTGGTAATGCTCAAAGGAATGCCATTCGGTAGCATGCTCAAGGTCAATTCGGTGCCAGGGGCTACTCGAACTGTATTTTCACCACTTTGCCATTTTCCGTTTATCCGATACTCATTAATAATTTCCGTACCGCTGCACGTCGAGGTATCTGTCGTGTTAACATTTAAAGTTAAACTGGTCGTACAACCTTCTGGCGTCAAAAAAGTATATGTACCACCATCTGCAGAGGTTACGGCACCAAGATTATAGTTGTCACCAACCTTCGAACCATTTGGCAGCGTTATAGTTACACCATAAGAATTTGGCAAAATGCTTAGAATTACACTTGTGCCTTCATCTACAGAAATATTGGTTTGCCCGCTTAACCAAGTTCCGTTTAGTCTGTATTCCGGTAAGATTGTTCCCGCTGCACAACCAGAATTGGTAATGACATTGATTTCCAAAATAGAGGAGCAACCCTCAACGGAATAAAAGGTATATATCCCTGATTGTGATAAGGTAATATTCCCAAGATCTAGGCCTTCCCCTACTTGGGAACCATCAGGTAAAATAATTCTTGAACCAGGCCCACCAGGTCTCATGCTGAGGTATACCGCTGAACCTTCATTGATATCCAATTGGCTTTCACCTCTAGACCAAACGCCGTCAATTCGGTATTCAGGAACTACACTTGAAGCTAGACAAGGTTCATCACCTAAAACATTGACATCCAAGTTGGCCGAACACCCATCTTCAGATGTAATGATGTATCTGCCGCTCTGAGCTACGGTAACATCTCCAAGGTTATAGTCGCTATTTACGATGCTGCCATCAGGAAGTGTAATCGTAAAATCAATATTATTAGGAAGCATACTCAAAACAACCGACTGCCCGGTTAGCACCTCTATATTTGAGTCTCCACTAGACCAAGTACCATCAATTCTATACTCTTGAATTACGCTTGTCTCTGTACATTGTACCCCATCGTCGATAACAATTATGGTAAATGAGGCAGAACAGCCATTCGATCCTAAAAACGTATAGGTTCCTGCTTGGGAGGTTTGAATTGCATTCATGGTGTAATCCCCATTTACAGAATTTCCATTGGGAAGGGTAATGGTAAAACCTAGGTCATCCGGTTTAATTCCCAAAGTAATATCTGCACCTTTGTCCAAGGTGATTTCACTTTCACCCGCTATCCAAGATCCATTACCTAATCTATACTCAGGCACAATGCTAGTCGAACTACAAGGTACTGTTGTATCGGCAAGTACGTTAACAATTAGATTCTCAGTACAGCCCTCTTCAGTTCTAAATGTATATGTGCCTTCTTGGCTGGTTGTTGCACTATTGATCGTATAGTCGTTATTAACCGAAGACCCATTCGGCAGTGTTATGCTGAAGTTGGTTTCGTTTGATTGTATGCCTAAGACCAAACTATCTCCCTCATCGATTGTGATGCTCGGTCCTGTAGCGGTCCAATTGCCCCCGTTCAAGCGATATTCTGGAATAACACTGTTCGCCGTGCACGGATTGGTTGCATTAACCTCGATATTCAAGGTGGTCTCGCAGCCTCCCGTAGTTCTAAAAGTATATGTCCCAGCCGCACTTTCATCGACACTTCCTAAGTCAAAATCACCATTAGCCACAGTACCGCTAGGCGTAGTTACGGTAAAAGCAAGGTTATTTGGCAAAAGGCTGAGTACCACACTTGTTCCTTGATCAACGGTAAGGGTTGAAAGTCCGCTCGACCAAGTGCCATTTATTCTATATTCTGATACCAATCGTTCATCGGTGCAATCAAAACCTTGTGCTGACCATAGTCCTATATTGCCAATGGATTTATTTCCCGCTGTATTAAAATTTCCGCCTACATACAATCGCTGATTACTATCTGAAAAAGCAATGCCATTGATCAGATTATTAACACCTACAGAAGTACCAGGTCCCATTGCTTGCCAACCTTGAGCAGCACTCCACCTTGCCAAATTCTTTACGATATAGTTGGTACTCGTGTTATTGGCTACGGTTTCAAAATTTCCTCCTGCATACAAATAGCTACCATCGAATGCCATGGTGTTCACATTACCACTAGCGCCATTACCCATGGCCTGCCAGGTATTTGAACTCCTAACCCATCGCGCAATTCGGTTAACGGTATTTCCACCAGCCGTGGTAAAATTTCCTCCGGCATAAATAGATTGTGATGTTACAACGATTGCTTGTACAAAGCCGCTAGTTCCAGAGCCAAGAGTTCCCCAATTACTTCCATTCCAAGTAGCAATTCGATTAGCGGTCCTTCCTCCAGCGGAGTCAAAATTACCACCAACATACAAGTTGTTATTGCTATCAAAAGCAATTGCCCTGATCTCGTTGTTCGTTCCAATTGCCGAAGTTCCTGAATCTCTAAGCGCCGACCAACCATTTTGCCATCTGGCAATATTGTTCACCAAAATACCTCCAGCTGTTGAAAAAGCTCCTCCTACATATACTCGATTATTGCTATCTACACCTATTTTTGAAACGCGACCATTGGTTCCAGGACCAAGTGCAGCCCATGAAGAACCGTTCCACACTGCTACATTTTGTGCCGAAACGCCTCCAATAGAGCTGAACGTTCCTCCGGCATATAACTTTCCATCTGTAGCTACCGCCAGTGCATAAACTGTTCCATTGGCTCCACTAGACAAGGTTTTCCAACCTTCTTGTTTGTTATAAACGGCGATTCGGCTCGAAGAAATAGAACCAGCACTTGAAAAACTTCCTGCCACATAGGTGTTATCACCATCTACCGTTATTGCTTCTACAATGCCATTGGTTCCGTTTTCAAGTTCTTTCCAATCCCCAACCCCATTGACTGCTACTGTAGTAGGGCCTGGATCTACTTGACCACCGACAATTTTAAAAAGTTTGGCTGCGGTACCATATCCGCTAAAATACATTTCTCCAGATTCGTCAAGTCCAAAACTAGATACGAATTGGCCACTTGTTCTAAACAACAAACGAGATGTCGTACTGCCATTTGCGTTATAGTCTAGTGCCCAAACTCTTCCTGAGACATAGTCTCCGTATATATATTTACCTTGTATGGCGGTATTGTTACTGCTTCCCCTATAAACATATCCTCCTGTGATGGAAACATCGCCACTATTTCTATTGTAAAAAAACACGGGCTTTGTATCCGGGTTAGTTGCCAGGACGGTAGAACTATTTTGAGATGTGGTGGCTTCGAATCTATTCCAGCCATAGTTGCCACCTTTCGTGATCAAATTAATCTCTTCAAATCTGTTTTGTCCGACATCTGCTCCCCAGAGTCGATTCGTTTGATTGTCGAAAGAAAACTTCCACGTATTTCGGATGCCCCATGCATAAAGTTCATCAAGCCCACTCTGCCCTACTCGAGGATTATCAGACGGAATTTCGTATCTCCCATTTGGTAGATCCGGATTACTCTCCAATGGGTTGTTCCCATTGAGATCAATATCAATTCTTAGAATACTCCCAAAGACATTATTCAAATTTTGCGAGTTCTGTTGTGGGTCACCACCACCACCCCCGTCGCCAATGGATACATATAAGTACCCATCGGGGCCAAATGCAATCTTACCACCATTGTGATTCGAATTGGGTTGGTTCTTATCAAAACTGAAAATCTCGTATCTGCTTGAAGAATTTGCCTGATTTGGATTGGAACTTACTTGATAGCGGGCCAAGACCATTTCTGTATTTACATTGGGTACACTGCTCTGTCTCGTATGATATACATAGAAATAACCGTTCTGAGAGTAATTAGGGTGAAAAGCCAAGCCCAAAAGACCTATTTCCTGTCCTG
Organism: uncultured Flavobacteriaceae bacterium; assembly: GCA_938017825.1. Lineage (GTDB taxonomy): Bacteria > Bacteroidota > Bacteroidia > Flavobacteriales > Flavobacteriaceae > Pelagihabitans. The sequence goes on along the minus strand of CALIJE010000009.1, from coordinate 2,247 downwards.
AAGAAAAGCTAATTTGATTACTTATATCCAAAAAAACCTGTTGTTGCGCAGTACTCGCAGAATTCTGAAATACCTTTATTCTACCCGATTGCTCAACCACAAACAACCTATTGCTACCGTCTTTTGCGTTTTGAATTTCAACGGGATACTGGAAAGATAGGTTAGGAAAGGCCTGTTGGTAAGTAACCTGTTCTTGTGCCATTAAAGTTTGTAGCAAGCCATAGAACAGCATTACTAGAATGGTAATTTTTCTCATACTGCGGGGTCGATATATCTGTAATTTGGGTTTTTGGTCAATCCGATGAAATACTCTTTTACTACGCTTAAAAACAATAAATAGTTGTAATAAAAAGTCAAAAAGGTCAATTAATCGATGAACTCCATAAAATTTTAACATTTGTTAACAAATTGACCTGCGATTTTCGCACAAGCAAATAACGCAATGCAAACGAATATGTTGTACTATTTTGGGCGCAAAAGAAATTTTACTTTTAGTAGAATTTCTAAAACCGTGCAAGTTAGTTTAAGTTTTCGGTTTTTTATAGGCAGAAACAAAACTTTTTATGAAGAAATACGGTAGTTTCTGATAATCGGAAATAGGCTATATAGCAGTATATGGATGGTTATTTTTTTAGAACGAATACACCGGATATTTTTTTGGAGGAACTGGTTATTTTGATATAATAAACACCCTCTGCAAAAACACTGAAATCCAGTTCTTCAATTGACTTATGGTTTTTATCGAAAATTTTGTCATATACCTGCTGCTGTGAAGCATTGATAACCACACAACTTGAAGCTTCATTCATAAAAGAAGACAAATCCAAATTTATGATTCCCGAACTAGGATTTGGAAAAATAAGTAGTCTACCGGCATCAGCGGAATCCTCTTTGAGAACAAGTGATTCCTCTTGATCATTTATACTTGAAGTACCAATGCGTGAACTACTTCCTCCGTTTACCTTATAAACTATCAGGTTGTCGAACAAGGAACTGCCGGCCGTCTGGCCATTGTAGTTCGGGAACAGCCAGAGGTCGAGCGTGGCGGCACCGGTCGGTACCGTTATCGTCGCACTATGGGTCCCCCAATCGCTTGTGAAGCTATGGCTCGACAATGAGGTGTTCGGCGCATCGTCGACCGCCACCTCCATACGTGCGGTGCCCGTTATGCCCTTGCCATCAAGGCTCAGGAACAGCTCGTCGCCCGCCACAAGGCCATTGCCCGCGATATCGATCGTGATGCGGTAGCGAGACCAGGGTTGGCCGGCATCGTCCTGTACCAGTTCAAGGGCACAGGGCGAGCCGTTCGTGTCGGTCGAAATACCGTTCGCACCATCGAGACCGGCTATGGCATCGCCCGCCGGAAGCACAATCGCAGGATCCTCGTTAGGAAGAAGGTCGGGACAACCGCCACCGACTGGGTCCACTACTATCTGTACCATCGCGGTATCGGTATTCCCGTCTATATCGGTTACGGTCAGGGACACATCGTAGGTGCCTACCGTTGTATATACATGTGAAGGATCGGCATCGGTTGAACTACCGGTATCCCCGAAGTCCCATTGGTAGCCCGTGACCCCTACATCGTCCGTTGAGCCGCTGCCCGTGAAATCGACCGTCAGGGGAACCTCCCCTTGTAAGACCGTCGCTTCGATCACCGCGGTCGGCGTATCGGTGGCCACCTTCGCTACGATAAGGTTGTCGAACAAGGAACTGCCGGCCGTCTGGCCATTGTAGTTCGGGAACAGCCAGAGGTCGAGCGTGGCGGCACCGGTCGGTACCGTTATCGTCGCACTATGGGTCCCCCAATCGCTTGTGAAGTTATGGCTCGACAATGAGGTGTTCGGCGCATCGTCGACCGCCACCTCCATACGTGCGGTGCCCGTTATGCCCTTGCCATCAAGGCTCAGGAATAGCTCGTCGCCCGCCACAAGGCCGTTTTCCGCGATATCGATCGTGATGCGGTAACGTGCAAATGGCTGCCCGGCATCGTTCTGCACCAGTTCAAGTGCACAGGGCGAGCCGTTGGTGTCCGAGGAAATGCCGTAAGCACCATCGAGACCTCCGATTGTTGAGCCTGCCGGAAACAAAATCGAAACGTCTTCGTTTTCCAAGAAGTTGAAACATCCATCGGCGGGGTCCTGAACGTTCAGAGTGAGTGTGGTGGAGCATCCCTGTTCCGATATGAACAGGTAGGTCCCCCCGTGCAGTTCCTGTGACACGGGCCCCAGGTCGTAGTTGTCCCCC
>CALIJE010000008.1 GCA_938017825.1 uncultured Flavobacteriaceae bacterium | reverse complement strand
TTCATGGCAACCTGCCCTATATCGGCTACAAAAGTGCCGCTTTGGGGTTTCGACTTCAACAAGCCGTAAAACTCTAATTTCTGAATGGCTTCGCGAACGTTGCTCCTGCTCACACCGAACTTTTCAGATAACATTCTTTCTGATGGAAGTTTGTCTCCGGGTTCAAGATTCTTATAATTCATCAAATCCCTGATCTTGGATATGATTTCATTCTGAATTTCTTGATTTTCCGCTCTCGTGAGTATTTCTAACTTCATATATAGAACTAATATTATTATAAATTGGTTAACCTGATAGATCTGTTAAAAATAGCCTATTTACATAGCCTACACAAAGCATATCGACTAACTGACATCCTATAGCGGTTGTAATTCAACCTTTGCACATTTAGGTTAGTCAAAAGAGCATTTTCACCGACCCTTTCAGGCCGGTGAGATGCCTAAAAAAAACTAACTCAAACAATTTTCATTTATAATTCTCAAGTCTAAACTTGTCGTCTTCACTAAATGGTGACCCCTTTTAATGTGATACTTCAAGTTCATACAAATTGACAGTGGCATGCGCCCCTTGGTCTCTTGTTTGAAGGTAATTCCCGACCTTAAAATAATTTTCGAAAACTCCCCAACGCTTAATACTTGCGTCATCATAAACAAAAAACTCACTTTTATTTAAGGATACTACCATCTTGCCATCAGTAACCTTTACCTCAATGGTAAACTTTCTAAATCCAACTTCATCCTCAAAGTTTCTGCCTTTATCATCGGTCCATGCTTCTTTATGAAGTATGCCCTTATTATCTACACCTGCAAATTTCAAGACTTTGGTCTTGACCCGAATCCTACCATTTTGCCAATATACTTTCAAAATGGGTGGGGCATTGTTGTCTTTTTGACCAATCAACTCGCGCTGCTCATTTGTTAAGCGGCCATGAATTTGGGCAATAATTACCTTGTGGTATTTGCCGTTCTTGGCTTTAGAAACTTTTCCCATGGCCATTTTGGCCTTTAAATACCCCCCTTCGGCGAACGTCCAATTTACATTGTCATCACCCGGAACCATTTGTTCTCGTAGTTCCGATCTTGAATATTTTGTATTTGCCGTTGTTGCAGAGGTAGGATAGGCATAAAAAGCCAATGCTCCTTTTAAGGAGTCATTGAACATAAAAGGTTTCAATGTCTCGTTAGAACCATAATCCAAAATACTTGGGGGAGCAACGCTTATGGCTCCTCCTTTTCCTTCACCTCCCGGTATGGTTACCTTCCAGTTATTCAAATCAATTTCTGGAAGTTTTATTTTCTTTCTATTCTTTTTCTTTTTTTGAATTTTAACATCCGATACTGTAGCGCTACCTTTCTTATCTTGAGCAGTAGCGCTAACAGTTAGAAAAATTAGTACAATACATACCAATACTTCTCTTCGGAGGTTTTTCTTTTTGATCAATTAAAGAGCGATTACCTTTACATTATCTACATAGGCATCCTTAGGTGTTACCGCGTAGAACATAATAGCTACCTCACCACTTTCATTTGCGGTAAACGGTATTTGAACCAAGGTTCCGAAATCATTGGTAGTATCCGAGAATTTACCCTCTGCAATGAATCCTTGATGATATCCTAAATTATCGCCAATGTTTTCAACAGCATCAGCTCCATCATCATACTGACCGTCCAAAATCAAACCGACAACATGTCTTCCGCCGATTGGGTCCGTTCCACTATCATCCTTAATGGCATATTGATACTCTAGCATATAGCTGGCCCCAGGAGTCAAAACAAGTTCCTGGTATGCATACCGCGAGCTTGAAGATCTAAATTCTCCTCCAGATTGACTAGAGGACCATTTAGCTCCTCGTGTTTTACCACCAGTATCGTTTCCGTCAATATCAAAATCCGATCCATCTGAACTAGAACCGAATGGATTGGTTTCCCCATCTGTAAATGTTCCCCATTTCCAGAAATCTTGTCCATCTTCAAAATCTCCATTGATAATCGTTGATCCGGTCATTCTAGGCATATAGATATTATCTACACTAATAGTAGCATGATCGTTTGCCGTACCAGTTGAACCTGTTTCAAAGAGTATGGTATGAAACTGGGCAACAGGCGACGGGGAGAAATCGGTAGCCAAATCAAAATCAAAACTAGTCCATTCTCCATCCGTTAAATCTAAATCATCGATGACATGGCTAATGGCGTTGGTCGTATCGACCAAGGTTATTTTCAACTTGTTAACACCAGAGTCGAAATTGGAATGTACGTCAAAATGTATGGTGGAAACGCCTACGCCGCTCGCAAAAGCATCGGCAACGACCACCTCATCGCCCATTTCCAACTCTCCGTTCTCGCTATGCAGTCTAGAAAATTCAATAATCTCGTTCCCAGAATCCTGGGCAACTAGATTACCACCAGATACTCCTGTACCTACAGGATAACTACTCTCCGTAAAAATGTTGAATATGTTATATCTTTTACCTGAGGGTGTTGAGGCGGCACTTTCTACCGATTGTACCGAATGATTCACCGTAATATCCTCTGATTGGCTCGCCGAAGCACCACCACCAGTTGCCGTAACTGTTATGGTATAGTCGGTAGACGCATTGATATTGGCATAATCATGTGTTGTCGGAGTTCCCTGCGGTGTTGTTACCGGGCTGCTACCATCTCCAAAATCTACGGTATACGAATCAGCTCCTACCGAAATTGGGGTAACGGTAACTATCGTACCATCGCCTCCCATAGACACTGAAAAGCTAGAAAAGACAAGATCAGTGGTGCCTCCGGAGGACGCCGCGGGCTCAATTTTTTGAAAACCATCATCGATACAGGAGGTTACCAGGCCTGCAACCATAAGGGCAAAAATTCCTCTTTTTATAAAATTCATAATTTTTTTTATTTGTTATTTATTTGTTTTTGGCTGCTCCATTAGTTTGTGCTCCTGCGTGTGAAAACGTTATTCAAAAGCGGCTTAGGTTTTTGTAACCCATTCGAACCTATGGCAACAGATCTATTGCTTAAATCCTATCTATACTAATTTTGGAATACCTGCATTCAGTACCGGCATATTCGATATTGAACCTCATATTCTCAGTTTCATCCCCTGTTGTAAATCGTACCGAATACTCAACATAAGCAGTAGATTGAGAGGTTAATGGTATAGGTTCGTTAAGGAAGTCCACGCCAGTATCGCCATCTTCGATTAAAAGCGCTCCGGCCGATGTTCCCGTAGTCTTGCTGACATACCAGAATTTAATTTCATAAGTCGCACCTGCAACAACTCGAATCGTTTGATCAAGAAATTGTGAGGAACTACTAATTTTGGCAGCACCATTTCCTTCTGGTGGTGTTGGAGAACTAGAACCTGAAAAAGTACTTGTACCTCTACCACCGCCCCAAGGGGTTCTTGGGTCGCATAAAAAGTCAACACATTGAAAAGCGGCGACCAATTCGTCTACCACTACCACGTCTAATGTAATGGTGGATGTTTCCCCATTCGCATCGCTAGCGGTTAAACTAACTGGATAGATACCTTCACCGGCTGCGAACGTATGTGTAGGATCGCGTTCTGTGGAGGTAGCTCCACCTCCAAAATCCCAAGCATAGGTATTGGCCTCGGAAGAAAGGTCTGTGAAATTGACAACCCGAAAATCATCTTGACTCGCTGTATAATCAAAATTTGCACTTGGAAATACAGTATCTACTTTAGAGCCCGTATCTGGCAACTCATCTCTAAAGGCATCAGATCCTACGCAACTAGCAAAGGCAAATGCAACAATTAGACCAGCAATCAGTGTGGGCATCTTGCGGAAAATATTTACGTTATTTTTCATTGTATGAGTATTTAATTATTAGTATCCTGGATTTTGTGTTAATAAGCCATCGCTTAAGTTTATCTCACTTGCCGGAATCGGCAATAGTAACTTTCTAGCATCAAATATATAGTCCATTTCAGTAGCATGGGCGCTTAATACGGATTCGGCCACACCGAATCTTATAAGGTCGAACCATCGCTGATTTTCAAAGGCCAATTCAACCCTTCTTTCCAGCAATAGATCATCTTGTGAAATACTGGTTACCGGTGTGGTTAAGCCCGCTCTATTTCTAACTGCTTGAAAAGAACTCAAGGCCGCGGCACTGTTGGTCGTTGCTCCTCCTGCCATTATTGCCTCAACATGCATCAAGAGAACATCTGCATAACGCAAGGCAATATAATCGTTGCCAGCATCACGTGCATTGGTACCATATGGTGGATCGGCAGTATTGTCATTTCCATCAGGAAAAAACTTGGCTACTTCATTGGAACCGCTTATAGTAACATAAGAAACAGCTGTTCTATTACCGCCAGCTGCAGCGAAATCCGCAATCAGATTGTCGTTGACAATGTTTTGACCATCTTCAGCACCAGCTCGAATCGCAGAGGTAAATTCTGCAGAAAATCCTTGGCTTTCTAGTGGATTACCAGACTCATAGGCAATTGCGAAAATAATTTCGCTATTCAATTCATTATAGAACACGTCGTAAAAATTGCTTTGCAAACTAAATTGCCCGCTGTTAACAATGTCCTCGCACAATGACTGCGCTCCAGAATAATTGGGACTTGGCTGGCTCAAATAAACCTTAGCCAAAATACCTTGAGCCGCAGCTCTAGACGCCCGTGCCTTGGAAGAATTATCCAAAACATTGATCGCCTCCTGTAAATCTGTAACAATCTGGGCGTAAACTTCTGCCTCAGGTGTTCTTATAAAAGGAGTCTCTTTATCATCTGGTGCCACTACTTCAGTCACCAATGGTACATCACTGAACAAGCGCACCAATTTGAAGTATGCATAGGCCCTCAAGAATTTGGCCTCTGCCGTATACTTAGCTTGATTACCCGCATCGGCGATATCGATAAAGTTCAAGATATTATTGGCACGAAAAATTACTTCGTACATAGACGCGTAATAATCCTCAGATTCCACGTTGTTAGCATTTACCAAATACCTGTGAAAATCAGCTTTGGATCCTTCCGTTGTAGCATTTCTAGTATTATCTGTTCTATGTTCCGTTAGAAGGTGCTCAAATTGAACTCCTCTATTTACACGACCCTCATTGGAGTCTGTAGCATCATTAACACCCTGTAGGGCATCATAAATTCCAATAATCCCTGCTAAAACATCCGCATCGGTTTGGAAAAACCCGTCGATCGAAACTGCGGAATCCGGCAACGGATTCAAGAATTCGTCAGTATCACAAGAGGCAAAAATGGATACCACAACGGCAACTATTATATATTTTATTTTTTTCATAATTTATTTTTTATAAAAATTAAAAGTCTATGTTCAAACCAAGTGTGAATGTCTTAAATATAGGAGTACCGGCTCTTTGTGAACCGAAGGCTCTAACATTTCCGTTATCATCGTGCTCTGGGTTAAAACCGTGGTAATCATCCGCTGTAATATAAAGCAAATTCTGGGCGGTCGCATAAACTCTAGCACCTGTAAGACCAACACGTGAAACCAAGTCTTCTGAAAAATTATATCCTAGGTTGATGTTACGAAGCGAGAAATAATCCGCACTTGCTATAACCTCGCTGGTGACCACTTTTCGCTGAATAAACGATGTATCGGGTACCAGACCATCGGCTACCGCTTCGGCAGCACCTGTTCCCCTAGTCGTATTACCGAACCAGTTAAAGAAATATTCATCACCAATATTGTTCACTTGAGCTCCTAAGCTTCCCTGAATCATAAAGCTTAAATCAAAATTTTTGTATTTAAAATCGTTAGAGAAGCTATAGATCAAATCTGGATAAGGATCTCCTAAAATGGTTCTATCTTCATCGGTAATAAGACCATCACCGTTCAAATCCTTAACTATTGTAGCCCTAGACTGTCCGTTGATTCTATTCCATGGTCTATCTACATAGGTAGTTCTGAACGACGTCTCATCAAAGGCCTCCTCATCAACAACAAAACCATAAAAAGATGAAATTGGTTCTCCAATTCGGTTGATCCACAAGGAATTTCTACCATAAGTATCATCGATCAATGCGTTGTTCGAATCTCCAAAGCTGAGAAGTTCATTCTGATTGGTCGATGCGATCAAAGTAGAATTCCATCTAAACTTTTCGCCAACCACATTCTTGGTTCTCAACTCAAATTCGACACCTCTGTTCTGTACTTCTCCTAAGTTTACAATACCTTGATTGAAACCTGTGAGATACGAAACAGGATTTGGAAGAAGCAATTCGTTACTATTTCTTTGATAGTAATCAATAGAACCTGAAATTCTATTGTTAAGGAAGCCGTAATCCAAACCTACTGTGAATTCCTCAGAGGCCTCCCATTGCAAATCAGGGTTGGCAATATTCAACGGCACTACCCCTTGCTGACCTGCATAGTTGGTATTTTGGGTCAACGCTATATAAGGCCATGCATTAACAATGGCATCACCAACATTGAAATTCTCCGCTCCGGTAAAACCGTAGCTTGCTCTAAATTTCAGATTGCTGACCAATTCACTATCGGCCAAGAAATTCTCTTTCGCTACATTCCAACCAACTGAAACGGCCGGGAAATTACCCCATTTGGAGGCTACCCCAAAAACAGAACTACCATCACGCCTAAATGACGCATTGAATAGATATTTGTCTGCAAACGCATAATTGAGTCTGGCAAAATATCCGATTTTGTTTTGTTGGGTATTGAACTCATCAACCGTGGTATTAGCCGGGTCGGCACCTCTCATGTTCTTAAGGCGATCATCGGTAAATCCGCTTCCGTTGATTTGACTAAATTCAGCTCTTCTTTTCTGAACGGTTACCCCACCCAATAAATTAAAGTTATGATCACCAATGTCTTTGGTATAATTTAAAGTATTGTCATTGATAATTCTTGTACGATACCTGTTCTGTACGCTGTAGGCAGATCTACTTGCACCTGATGCATGATAGTTGGTACCATCCCATCTGGTTCTCTTTCGCTGCTCTAAGGTTACCCCAACAGATGTCTTGGCTGTTAAACCATTTAGTATTTCATAGCTCAAAAAGGTAGAACCGTACAATTTTGTATTAAAATCATAGTGCTCTCTTTCAACATATTGCTGATAAGGGTTAGAATCACCTGATGTACGAGGTCTGCTTGAGCTTCCATCGCCATTAAGATCTAGGTTCAATAAATGATTTTCGTGGAAATAATCCCCTACACCTATATCGGCGTAACGACCACTACCGGTTTCTCTGTCAATAAACTGTAAAGACTCTTCGGTGTGATAGATCGGCAACCATGGTGATTGACGAGTTGGGTTGTGAATTGATGTAGGCAAACGTCTTTGACTTGTGTAAGACGGTGTTGCACTTAGGCCAAATCTGAATTTATCCCCCATTTTGGAGTTTACCTTAAGGTTTGCCGTATATAATTTAAAGTCATCCGTTATGACCACTCCTTCATCATGTAGATATCTTAGTGAGGTGCTGAATTTTGTGTTTTCCGTACCACCTCTAGCTGCTAGCGAATGACTGATTACATTACCGCCATCAAAGAAAACATCTTGCCAATCCCGGTTGACCCCTGTGGTCTCAACCAACAATTGAATATATTGTGATTCTTCTGAAAGTCCGCCTGTAACAGAACGCTCAAGCGCAAACCACTCGTTAATATCTTTTCTATAGTCATCACTTCCATGGGCTTGCTTGTATCCCGTATATGTTTGATAACTAAATTGTGTTTTACCTGCTTTACCACTCTTTGTGGTAATCATAATAACACCATTCGCACCCTCACTACCGTAAATAGCGGCCGAGGCAGCATCTTTAAGCACTTCGAAAGACTCTACATCATTCATGTCTAGATTTCCAAGAAACTCAGAGCTTACTACGATACCGTCAACTACTAAGGCCGGACCGGCATCTGCAGCAATAGATCCAACCCCCCTGATCGTAATAGTAGGAGCACCACCCGCTTCGGCATTGGTTGCCTGAATGTTAACACCAGAAACTTGGCCAATCAAGGCATCGTCTACCCTTGACACCGCAATTTGATCTAAGGTTTCATTGGTTACTTTGGAAATTGAACCGGTAACGGTAGATTTTCTTTGGGTACCATAACCAACTACGACGACCTCGTCTAACTGGGCAGCGTCTTCCGCCATGGTTACATTTACTTCGGTTTGGCCCGCAATAACAACGGTTTGTGTTACGTAGCCCAAGTAGGAATAGCGGAGAACGTCCCCATCCTTGACTTCTATACTATAAAGTCCGTCAAAGTCTGTCGAAGTACCCGTAGTGGTATTCATTATTACTACGTTTACTCCAGGAATTGGCACATTGGCCTCATCAACTATAAGACCTTTCAAGGTATAGCTGTCCTGAGCGAATGCAAAATTGAAAATCAATATTGCAATAAGCGTTAGATTAGTTTTCAAATTCATTTGTGATAAAATTAAGTTAATAACAACATCGAAATAATTCGATTTTTGAAATGTGATTTATTCACATTTGCTTTTTCTTAATTACCAGAAAACACACCTTGATCCGAAATAGCGTTGAATTTCGTATATTTAAGGAACATGTAGTCTAGAAATATGCATGTAATACTTCACCAGAGAATGAAGTTAATTTTTAAAAGGATGGGCGCTACACCCGTCCTTTTATTTTGTAGTTGCTTTTAATGCGTCATATACGTTTTTTTGATTAGTTGAATTGGTCATTTAATTGGTTTGCCATATTGGTTAACCAATTTGGTTGACCAAATATATGTTATTAGTTTGTTAAAAAAAAATTAATCTCAAATTTTATGATTTGTACTAAAAACGTTTAACTATTTGATTTTAAGTAAATTAACTTAACATTAGTTTTAAACAAATTGTAGCTTAAACTAAAGCGACCTATCTGTGCAGGCATAATTCTCCTATTTAGAAATAGTTCCTAAAACCATTTAAAGCGATATATAACATGTATATGTTAAACACTAAGGTTGCACCGAGAGCGATATTCATGCCAAGTCCTATTTGATACTTTTGCATGATTTTTTTCCTATTCAACAAAACCAACAAAAACAAGGTTATCAGCGGCATTATAAATGGACTGAGGGCTTGAGAAGCGATTAGTATCCAAACCGGCTTGCCGCCGACCAATGGAATAATCATTCCGGTGAGGGCAACCAACACCACAATTAGTTTATAGTTTGGTTTTTTCATATCCCTACTTGTATTCTTATAGTCAGCTAATAGCCATGGAAATAGCAAAAGATTCGGAAAAATAGACGATAAGCCAGCCGCTACGATTCCAAATGTAAAAAGCGTCAGTGCAAAATCTCCGGCCCACGGTCCCAAAGCCTGCATCATATCGGTTGCATTATCTACTTTTATATCGTGAAAATATAGCGTGCCGGTTGCGCTGACCATTATGGCCAGACTAATTAAGAATGTCATGACCATTGAA
>CALIJE010000007.1 GCA_938017825.1 uncultured Flavobacteriaceae bacterium | reverse complement strand
TGTCTACAAAGGAAAAGTACGGGAAGTGTATAGCTTGGCCAATGATATACTGGTAATGGTGGCGACCGATCGCTTGTCGGCCTTTGATGTGGTGATGCCGAAAGGAATTCCTTTTAAAGGCCAGATTCTAAACCAGATAGCTACCAAGATGATGGCCGACACGGCCGATATCGTCCCGAATTGGTTGATGGCCACTCCTGATCCCAATGTGGCCGTAGGCCATGCCTGTGATCCTTTTAAGGTTGAGATGGTGATTCGCGGCTATATGTCTGGACATGCAGCTCGTGAATATAATGCGGGGAAGCGTATGCTATGTGGCGTACCCATGCCAGATGGGATGCAGGAGAACGACAAATTTCCGGAACCCATTATTACACCGGCAACAAAGGCCGAAATGGGAAATCATGATGAAGACATCTCGAGAGCGGATATTCTGAAGAGAGGAATCGTTTCCGAGGAAGACTATCTGATTTTGGAGAAGTACACTAGAGCACTATTCGAAAGAGGTACTCAAATTGCCCAAAAAAGGGGATTGATTCTAGTGGATACTAAATACGAATTCGGAAAAACCAAACAAGGAGAAATTGTTCTGATAGATGAAATTCATACGCCAGATTCGTCGCGCTATTTTTATGCAGATGGTTACGAAACACGCCAAAAGGCCATGGAACCCCAAAAACAGCTTTCCAAAGAGTTCGTACGTCAGTGGCTGATTGCAAACAACTTTCAAGGTTTAGAAGGACAAACAGTGCCGGAAATGAGCGATGCGTATATCGAATCGGTCTCGGAACGGTATATAGAACTTTATGAAAATATTACTGGGGAGACTTTTGTAAAGGGTGATGTTTCGAATATTCAAGAGCGTATTGAACGCAACGTACTTGAGTATTTGAAAAACTAGTTTCTTCAAACTACTACTTGATCCTTATATTGTCTCAATGTCATTACATATGAAAAGAATCGGTCTTCTATTCGTCTTGTTGTTTACATTAACTGCTTATGCCCAAGAAAAAAAGTACGCTGGCCAGCCACCGATTACGATTGTTCCGACCACATCCCTGCCCGTGCAAAAGCAATGGAAAGGGGAGTTTACCTTTCCGGATTCAGATATTAGTTTTTCCAATGATTTTATTGGGGCTCGCCTAAACGGAGTAGCGAAAAACCAAGACGGATCATTTACCGTATTAATCACTTCTGAAAACACGCCGATTAATATGAGTCCGTGGTACGCCTTTAAGGTGTGGTCAAAAAGTCCACGCACCATAGATGTGTTTTTAACCTATCAACAAGGAGCTAAACACCGATATTATCCAAAATTGAGTACAGATGGGCGCGAATGGACGGCCATTGACTCTACTGATTATGTTGAATATGAAAAAGGCGATGCTGATTTTGGAGCTGGCTCACTACCCGTAAAAGTTAAATTGAAGTTACCGGTAGGGAAGAAGGCGCTGTGGGTAGCTGGTCAAGAATTAGAAACCTCCAGTCATGTCAAAGATTGGGTAAATCGTATTTCTAGAAAGAAATTCGTTACTCAACAGGTCATCGGTCAAAGCACTGAAGGTCGCGACATGAACGTAGTGACCATTGGGAAGGAAAAAAGCAAGCAAATGGTCATGGTGATTTCACGACAGCATCCACCAGAGGTTACGGGATACTTGGCAATGCGAACATTCATAGAAACAATTGCCTCCGATAGCCGATTGGCGAAGAAATTCCGAAGAAAATATACGGTGTATGTTGTTCCTTTGATGAATCCAGATGGGGTAGATAATGGGCATTGGCGACATAGTAAAGGAGGAATCGACTTAAATAGGGATTGGAGCAATTTTAACCAGCCTGAGACTTCCTCAGTACGGGATTTTATGAATAATAGAGCTGCAGATACCAAGGGCAAGTTCTTTTTTGGTATTGACTTTCATTCTACTTGGGATGATATATATTATACAGTAGATCCAAAATTAGAGGGCAATATGCCCGGTTTAGTGACCGATTGGTTGACCGCAGTTAAAACGGCACTCCCCAATTACGAGCCAAATATTAAACCGAACGATCAATTGATACCCACCGCCGTTTCGAGAAATTATTTTTTTGTAGCACATGGTGCAGAGTCATTGGTGTTTGAAGTAGGGGACAATACCCCTCGAGATTTTCTAAAGGAAAAAGCCAAGGTAAGCGCCAATGAATTGATGCGCCTTCTATTGGATCGTTAGCTGCACAAGCATGCTAGGTATTATGTCAAGATTGCTGCGCCCACTTGGTTGGATAGGGTTTCTCAAGATGGTTGGTTATGCCGCTTCAATAACACGTTTAAAAAGATTTTTATTCCTGAATCGCCAATTCTAGGTGATTTCTGTATGAATCAATTCTAGCTTTTGCATTACTGTCTACCAACAGAATGACCATCATCATTGAAATTGTAGTGATGCTCGCCGCCCTCCAATTAGGTTTGTCAACAAAGACAATTAATAGGGTAGCAACGACAATAATAATTGGAATGATTTTGAACACTATGTTTTTGTATTCCGATATTGATTTTTCAGTACGGATTATTTCTGATTGAATAAACTCGGTCGGGTTGGTTTGGTATGCCGCAGCAAAGCTTGTAACTCTCGATTTATTGGTGAAGTAGATACCAATACCAACCGCCAATAATAAGCCTCCCGCTACTAATGTGGGAATGATGTACGCTTTGGCCATTTCGGTTTTTCCGAGCTGCCAAAAACCAATACCTGCGGCTAAGAATAAAAGCGCAAAAAAGATAAAGAATCGTGCCGAGAACACTTCGGCTTTCGCCCATTCAGTGGCTATTTTTAATATTTCCATGGTCAAAGTATATGTTCAAATTTTATAACAGGTCTATCCGCTGGCTTACGTATGGTCTTTATTCTTATTTGACATTACGTCTTTACCTTTTTTCCTCACGTAAAATTTTCTCCATTTTCCGCCCCCTGGCCAGTTCATCAATCAATTTTTCCATTTGTCTACATTGTTTGTACAACTCAAATTCATCCTCTATTTCCTCAATCCGATAACCACAAACGACTCCTTTGATCATGTGTGCATTAGGGTGAATTGTGGCTTTTTGAAAAAATGTTCCAAAAGTTGCTTTTTCATCTATAAGCGCTTGTAAAGCCTCTTGGTCATGGCCTGTAAACCACTCAATTACCTGGTTAAGCTCTTCTTTTGTTCGACCGTTTTTAACCAATCTATTCAAGTAAAGTGGATATATAGATGCGAATATCATATTGGCCACCTTTTCATTTTTTTCAGTTGTAACGTTCATATTTATTCGATTTGATTACCACTAAAGCGTTCGAACAAGTTAGTGTCGGAAATGATGATACTACCATTTCCGACCAGCAGTGAAGTTACAAATTATTGCTAAAAATCTTAAGGCAAGCTAAATCCAATTCCATAGGTTATTCGCTGCGCGGCTTGTTTTAGGTTTGGTCAATTACTTTTTCCAAATGCCATATTTTAGAAACGATCTGCCATCCTAGCTCTCCTTTTACAAAACCTAGATGATCCACAAAAACATTCTGATGGGCTCTAATTCTAATTTTGACCGTTGCGCATGAAGTTGATAACCAATCGATCATTATTATTTCCGCTTCAGGCTCTTGCTCTTTGCTTGCAGGTGATACCCTGCTACCAACATCCTTGCTAAAACTGTCAATAGGCTCAACGAAGACCGTTCCTTCATCAACATCAAATAGACTAGAGCTTTCGTGGAAAACCTTATTGAGTAGTTTAGTATCGCAATAATATAGCGCATCGAAGTAGGTCTGGACAGCACTCAGTAAATCTGAGGTTGGGTTCTTTTTTTGTTTTTCCATAATTCTTAAAATATTTGTTTGCCCAAAAATAGTTTGAGCGTTCGCTTATCGTTGATCCTGCCGATTGAGAAATCCTAACGTATCGCTGAATTTTTTTCAATTAGGCTATACCTACAAATCGCTAACTTTATCAACTATGGAAATCAAATATTTTAGACTCATAAAGACTATCGCGGAGGAGGGAAGTATCGCTAATTCTGCTGGAAAATTATTCTTGACACAATCTGCTTTAAGTCATCAATTAAGGGAATTAGAGGAGCGGTTGGGTTTTAAGGTGTTTCTGCGAACCCGAAACAAATGGAAACTGACAGAGGAAGGAAATGAGCTAAATAGTATAGGAAATGCCGTTCTTGAGCGTATTGAAACGGGTTTTAAAAATATTGAGCAATTGCGTAGCGGTTCTGTTGGCACGGTCAAAGTCAGTACAGAGTGTTATAGTTTTTATCAGGGTCTTTCTGCATTCATCCAAAAATTGGGGCTTTTATATCCCGATTTAAATGTTGATTTAATTCTTGAGGCAACACATCAACCCATACCAAAAATTAGTTCAGGGGAAATAGATATTGCCCTTGTTACTTTAAAGCCTGAGAATGAAGCCTTATCTAGTATTGCGATTTATGAGGATGAAATTTTTGCCATAATGCATAAAGAAAACCCCTTGAACGAGAAGGATTTTTTAGAGGCGAACGATTTCTCGAAATGCCATTTGATCATCCATTCTTTTCCTATGGAAACGGTTTCGGTCTATGGCCAATTTTTAAAACCGAATAAGATCAGCCCACTAAAAATTTCCGCTATTCCCCTAACAGAGGTTGCTTTAGAAATGGTACAGGCGAATATGGGTGTCATGTGCATGCCCAAATGGGCCTTAAAATCTTTTAGGTTATCCGATGATCTCGTTTTTAAGCGAATTGGTAGAAGTGGTTTGAAACGGACACATCATTTGGTATTTCGCGAATCGGACAAATCAAAGAAGTATCTAAACGATTTTATTTCCAATTTCCAGGATGATTTCATTACGGGATGAAAATTCTGTGGGGCTGCAGTCTGGCGTTTCGCATATGGTATGCGACAGCCTTCATACCCTATTCGGGTAGCGAACAAGGCACACCCAAAACAACATTCCCATTCGCTATCCGATAACGACTTTTATTTGGTATTTGGGGTGCACTTGTCACTATTCAAACTCGAGTATTTCGCCATCATACGGAATCAGTGTTTTTTCCAATAGTCCCTCATGCTGTATTGCTTTTCGTAATTGTTCTCTAGTAGTAGGACAATGATTAACAGCTTCTAGATGATTCGCTATGACTTTTCCAGGTGAATTTTTGACAAACCTTATAATATCTTCCATTGTCATCATCAAGGGCTTGAAAATATCTAGTTGGGCCATGCCGCAGGCTAATACACTAATGTCGGGCCTGTAGTGAGTTAATACCTTGTCAACTTCCGCTGTATAAATAGTATCAGAGCTGAGGTAAATAGATTTTTCATTGGGAAGCTGAACAAAAAACCCCATTACATTTCCCATAGGTTTGGCTACAAAACCATAGCCATGTTTTGCGGGAATACCTTCAATTGATCCGCCAAGGAACGCTGTCCTATCCCAATAATTAACCGTTTGAACCACATTAAGCCCTCTTTTTCTTAAAGCACCAGCGTCTTTTACACTACAGATTACGGGGGTGTTATTTGCTTTTAAGAATCGCTCGGCTTCTTTGTCTAAATGGTCGGGATGAAGATGTGTAATAAGACAATGTGTGGTCTTATTCACGATGTCTGTCGCGTTGTCAGGTAGGTCTAGAATGGGATTTCTTTTGGGCTTAAATCTAAAGAGTGTGAACGAGGGTCCGGCTGTGCCCTTTTTTCCGATCATTGGGTCAACTAAGATGAATTTGTTGTTCGTTTCTATGACCAATGTTGCATTTCGTAAGTGATGTACTTTCATAATATTCCTTGTGAGTATCAAAAGTAAAATGCTGGTGAACAGTATACATTGATTTGAATCAAGAAATACGTTTACGAATTCTACTTAAGGTCTCGGGTGTAATATTGAGGTACGAGGCAATGTGATATTGAGGAACTTTCTCCAACCAATTTGGTTTGTAGACAAAAAGCTCCTCGTATAATTCTTCCGGTGATTTGGTTATTCTGTTATATTCTAGTCGCTCTTTGTATTTTAACAATTTTTGAAAGGAAAGATCAATGAAGGATTTTCCGCAGTCATACTTTTTTAAAAGTTCACGAAACGGCTTTTTTGCCACAACTAAAAGCTCTATATCTGTTAAGCTTTCTTGATTTTTTTTAGTTCTTTGGTCATTATTAAACGAGGACAAGTCTGTTATGAACTGAGGTTTGGTATAGAAATTAATGTTCGTTTCTTTATCTGCAGTAGCGTAGTATTCTCGCAGTACGCCGAGATTCAAAAAGCGCAATTCTTTTTCTTCATCCTCAGCGTGCAGAATTATCGTCCCCTTTGTAAAAGACTCAATTTTGAACAATGAAAGCAATTCCCGCAAACCGTCTTTGTTCAAGGGATATTCTGTCTCAAAAAAATTTGATATTTCTCTTAATTCCGGCTTCATTATGCGGCTGGTTTTCTCAATGTTGAAGAACAGTGGGGGTCATGCCTGCTTAACGAGCACCATGCGGTTTAAAATTAGGGATTTTTCTTAAGCTTAAGAGGGGAGGACCCAATTATGGCTATCGTTGACAGTTGTTTTTCAAATAAAGGCAAAAACTATGATCGATAATCCTTTATTTAAGTTCTGCTCGTTTTGTCCTATGGCATTTACCTACTTTCGTTTTTCGTAGAACTTGGAAATTACAGTATTGAAAATTTCAGGATATTCTAAATTGGGTAAATGCCCTGAGTTTTTAATAATCTCTAATTGTGCGTTAGGCAATTTCTGGGCAAAAGATTTGATACTGTCGAGCGTAAAAAAATAGTCTTGTTCGCCTGCGATCAATAATGTAGGTACTGCGATAGTTTGGGCGTACTTGGTGTTATCCCTTCTTTCCGCTCTTCCTTTGTGAGAGGCGACAGCTCCTTTGGCACTAGTTTCAGACATCATTTTAAACAAGTGTTGATATGGTTCAGCGTCTTCTTTCAACTCATTTAAGTTTATGTATTTATGGATGTCGTTTTTTGTGTATTGCAGCATCCCTATGGTTTCAATTTCATCGGCGAGCATCAATCTATTTGTATAGCTCTCCTCTGTTTCACCATTTGGTAAACTTGCACATAGTACAAGCGACTTTACGCGATGCGGAAACAAGCGTTGAAATTCAACAATTATTTGTCCCCCCATGGAAAGTCCGATCAGATGAACCTGGTCTATATGTAGCTTATCCAACAATAACGCTAAGTCCAAAGCCTGTTCTTCAATAAATATTTTTTCAAAATCGGAATCCGAGGCTCCGTAACCTTTTAAATCGGGAATTACCAATCTAAAATCACTCAGTGCTTCATGTTGATATTTCCACATGGTACCATTAAATGGATGGCCATGTACCATTAAGATGACTTCCTGGCTTTGCGGGTTTATATCTTCAAATTTCCAATTTGCTCCGCGGATGGTAACGTCTTTCATACTATTTTTTTGGATGTTTATAGCTGCTCGAATTTCACCTAACGATTCTTATTATTATTATTCATTTTTATGTGCAGTGTATTCATTGGCAAGAATCGCCATTAGGAGTAAGTTCTCAAAGTTATTATCGATTACTATGCACTCTCGCAGTGTACCTTCTTTTTGAAATCCTTCAGTTTCATATAGATGTTTTGCCCTTTGGTTTTTTTCTAGAACGTCTAACCATAAACGATGACAATTCAAAACCTCAAAACAATATTCCTTGATTTTCTTAATTGCCAATCTACCGAATCCTTTTCCCTTGTTCTTTATGACTATTCTGCGCAACTCAATAGAGTGGTTTTTGTCTTTTAGTCCGGCTAGGATGACAAATCCAAGAATTTCGTTTTTGGAAGATTTTAATAGTAAATGGTCGATAGTATCGTCATGTAGTAAATTTCGATGCTCCTCTTTTGTATTCGGAAAAATAAATGGTGAATTTTCGTGATGTGTTTCCATCGCTACAATTTCATCGACATCGGTAAGTTGGGTTTTACAAAGAAGCATATCAATCATGAACTACAATTTTATCGCCATGCGAATGCGGTTGTGATATGACGATAAACTCTAAATCTTCATTCGTTCGATTCTTAATTTGGTGCAATGTATTTGGTTTGATATGAATCCCACAATTCTCGTTTATTGTATATGGGGTTCCTTCTATTACAAAAGTAGCCTTTCCCTTCAGAATGTAAAAAAATTGCTGACTTTTCGAATGTTTGTGATTTGTTTCTTGTGTTCCCGGTGGCATTAGTTCTTCAATAACACTTAAGTCATTCGTATTGACTAAATGCCATCCTTTGCACTTTTCTCCCCAGGAGTATGCTTCGCTATTTGTTTTTGAAATTTCCATATGAACTCATTGGTTGCAATTAGCGTTCTAGGCTCTAGCTTCTTTGTGCTGTAGGGGTTAAATGCCCCGTACAAATTGTTAAAAGCGGTGTGAGCCTTTCGTTATGCTGTTCAAAAGTATTGATTGTTGTTCAATGCTCTTATAAAAGGCCAAAGGTTTTGAACTAAATTCGGTTTCAATTTTTGAATATTCTGAATTTTGCAAAGGGAAGCGCAATTAGGGAAACGATAATCCAAAGCAAAGCAATCGACCAAAATCCAAATTTTATGACCGCAAATAGTGAATATGGAAAGACCAAAAAGTTCGAAAAAT
>CALIJE010000006.1 GCA_938017825.1 uncultured Flavobacteriaceae bacterium | reverse complement strand
ATGGGCACAATAGTTCCTTTTAACAAGGGCGCAACCTGCTCATATAAGCCTTTTATACTGGTATAAGAACTGGGCTCGTCTTCATATTCCCAAGTCATGTATAAAAATATTTTGGTCTTGTCCGAATCAAATTTGAATCCCATATCCTGAAAAGAAGCGAGTGCCTGATCTCTGTCATTTACCACGATAAAGGTGTTTTCTTGAAAAACAACGGCATCCCATTGCGTTGCATTGATTTTTGCCAATGAGCCATCGTCTTCTAAATGGTTTCTTAAGGTATAACCGCCACTTACCGCCTTGTCGGTAAGGACTTCGTAGGGTAACGTAAAGTCATTTAAAAATTGTTCCACATGAAAGTAAATACCGTCATTGTAGTAGGTATGGCTGTTACCAATGAACAGCACTTTTGCAGGCTGAAATTCCGTAGCCTCTTCTTCTGGTTCAATAGGAGAGACAGAATTATCACTGCTACAGGAAAATACAGATACAAATAAGAGACAGAATAGAAAAGACTTTTTCATAGCACTTAAAGGTAGCAATATTTTGAGGTGCCCACAAAAAACTGTATTTTTCTTATAATTATAAAGGCTATGGGAAAATTCATTATCGTACTGGTTTGCTTTATTATTAGCGTGCCAAATTATGCTCAAAATATACTTCCGGAAGCCGAAAGGGCCCGGGTGGTTGATGAAATTCTTGATGATAGATTCAATAATCTACTGCCCGATTTAATGGATACGACCGATATTGATATGTGGGTGCTCATATCTAGGGAATATAATGAAGACCCTGTACTACGCACTATGTTACCATCGACTTGGTTGAATGCAAGACGGCGCACCATATTGGTGTTCTATAGGGATAAATCTAAAAATACTATTGAAAAATTGGCCGTGGCCAGGTATAATGTGGGTAAAAACATCGAATCGGCCTGGGACAAGGAAAAAGAACCGGATCAATGGAAAAGATTAATGCAATTGATCGTGGAACGCAACCCAGCGAAAATCGGACTTAATTTTTCAAAGGATCATAATATTGCCGATGGTCTGGACAAAACCGATTATGATGCGTTTATGAAGAATCTGCCAAAAAAAATGTATAGCAAGGTAGTATCCGCTGAACAATTGGCCGTGCGTTGGATCGAGACACGTACCGAACGGGAAATGGTCATTTACAATCAACTGGTCGATATCACCCATAATATAATTGAGGAAGCATTCTCAGAAAAGGTAATTACACCCGGGGTAACCACAACGACCGAGGTAGAATGGTGGATGCGACAAAAAGTAACTGATATGGGCCTTGAAACCTGGTTTCATCCTACTGTTGATGTACAACGCAGTAGTGAAGAACTTGTAGGGCATTTATACTCTTTTTCGGGTCGTCCAGACGATATGGTAATTGTGCCCGGCGACCTTCTACATTGTGATTTTGGAATTACCTATTTACGCTTGAATACCGATTGTCAAGAATTGGCTTATGTGCTCAGACCAGAGGAACAAGCTGCACCAAAATTTTTGGTTGACGGACTAAAGGCGGGAAACCGCGTACAAGATTTCTTGACCAAGAATATGATTAAGGGAAGAACGGGAAATGAAATTTTGGCCAAATCATTGAAAGACGCAAAAGACGCTGGTCTACGACCATCAATTTACACGCACCCCTTAGGGCTCTATGGCCATTCTGCGGGAACCACTATAGGAATGTGGGATAGTCAAAGTGGGGTAATGAAAGACGACGGGGAAAAGTATCCGCTGAATCCCAACACGGTATATGCAATTGAGTTGAATACCACCATTACAATTCCTGAATGGAAACGAGATATTCGAATTATGCTAGAGGAGGCCGGGTTCTATGGGGAAAACGGATTCCGTTATGTAAATGGAAGACAAACAGAGCTATTTTTGATTCCCCGCGTTAAACCGAATCAAGGAAATTAAAACTATTTGAAAAATGAAAATAAGATTGATCATATCGATGTTGTTGCTTACGCAACTGGTGGCCGCACAAACAGAGGGTAGCGAGGCTAGTACTATTTGTTGGGATACTTCTCTATCAATGTTAGAGCGAAATCTGGAAAAGGAATTTGAAATTCTTGGAAAAGTATTCGAAAGAACTCCTAACCAAAAAGTGCAATTACTGTTTTTTAACGTCAACATCGAGGAACAAGAATTTACGATAGCCAATGGCGACTGGAGCGAATTGAAGAACGCTTTGATCGCAGAAAAATTAGATGGAGCCACAATTTATAGAGGACTGGAAGCGAAGATCAAAAACGACAAGGTTTATTTTTTCACGGATGGCAATCGATTGCTTAGTGATGAAAGTATGCCACTCAAAAAGGGGAACATTATTGTAAACAGTGTTCCCAATAGAAATGAAGAATTTTTAAAACGTGCAGCGCTGATTGGTAGGGCCAGATTGATGGATATTGCCGCAATGCTGCCCCAAAACAGGGTTGCAAGTACGCAATCGGAAAATACCAAGTCAATTTCGGGGGTCATTTATATAGACAATGTTCCTTCGGCAGATATCGAAGTTCGGGTGAAAGGCAGTGATAAAGTCTATAAGACCGACCAAAACGGAAAATTTAGTTTACCTGCGGTCGCGGGTGATTCGATCTTGGTCAGTAGTAAAGCCAATAAAGCATTTAAGATGCTGCCCATCGGCTATTTTAACCAACAGAACATGAATGTTTTCTTAGATGGCAACGTGACCACCTTGGAGGAAGTTGTCGTTACTGAACAACGCGTAACAAACTCGAGCGATGTCGTTGTGACGACCGGGTTCGGTAAAGAGAATAAAGAAAAATTGGGCTATGCTACGCAATCGATAGGTGACGATGACATAAGCGCCATACAGACCGATGTGGGGCAATCTATCCAGGGAAGGTTTTCTAATGTGACCCTGGGAAGCAATCAGGATTTGACCCAATTTAAGGCCCGCGCAAACAATACCCTATTAGGAAACCAATACGGTTTGGTAGTTGTTGATGGGACTCCAATACAGACCTCCGATTCATCTACAGGTTTTACGGCCAGTGCTTCTTTTATAGATCCTGCGAATATCGCAGATATAACAGTACTGAAAGGGTTTGCGGCCACCAATAGATACGGCACCCTTGGTAACGGAGGGGTACTCTTGATTACAACTAAGAATGGCACCTATGCTGAGGAAAGTTCAGCACAAAAAGACCAAGCGCTGGTTCAAAACAATGTATATGATCCCAATGCAAAATTAGATAGTGCCGAATCGGCGACCATAGCTGCCCTAAAGGCTACAAAAAGTTTGGACGAAGCTTATGAGAAATATTTGACCCTTAGGAATTTTAATGAAAAAAGTGATGCTTTTTACCTAGACAGCTTTTTTTATTTCAAGGATAAAGATGCCGATTTGGCCAAGCGAATAATTTCAAACCTTTGGGAGATTCATCCAGAAAGTCAATCGCATCTAAAGATTGTAGAGCTTGCTCACCGGTTCTTGGAGGACCATGAAAAGACCGTTCTCCTTAATCAGGAGGCGAACCAAAAAAATCCTTTGGCCTTGCAGCCTTATTATGTGGAAGGAGTGACCTCTATCAATGCCGAGAATTATCAAGATGGTCTGCAGCAACTATCGACTTTGGCAAAAGGTGGCACCTACGGTAGCTTAAATACGAATGACATTTCAAAGACCATTGGCCGAGATCTTAAGAATTTGGTTTTTAGAAAGAAAGGAAATTTGAATACCACCGGTATTGACAATTCCTATTTTACCAATGAACAAATAAATACGAGGCTGGTGGTAGAGTGGAGTAATAGTGCTTCTGAATTCAATATTCAATTTGTGAACCCCCAGAACCGCTTTTTTAATTGGGAGCATACCAATTCAGCTGATAGCCAGCGTATAAAAGATGAAATTCAATTGGGCTATGCCATGGAGGAATTCGAAATATATGATGACCTAAAGGGCCAATGGAAAATCAATGCCGAGTATCTGAATAATTTAGATACTTCGAGCACAGAGCCCTTGGTGATGTTGTGTACGCTGTACAAGAACTTTGGTTTCCCCTC
>CALIJE010000005.1 GCA_938017825.1 uncultured Flavobacteriaceae bacterium | reverse complement strand
TAATTTCTTATAGAACAAAGGCTCTTTGGCGACTAACCAATTCAACTTTAGACCCACTTCGGTGAATTCAAAACCGGCCGCAGTGGCCGAGGCAATATTGCTATACTTGCCATAAGCATTGACACTCAAACGTTTTGATATTTGGTGGCGAACCCCGGCCTCGGCCCTAAAAATATTGGTCCTCGGGTCTTCTTCCACTTGTTGTATGCCCGTGGCGGCACTTATCATATAGGTGGTTTCGTTTGAAAATTTACCGCGTAAATCGGCAAAAATTTCTGCAGCCTGATATTTTTCTGGGCTAAAGTAAATGGTAGGCAGCTGGTCTTTAAAGGTAATGTACTGGTAATTTACCCCAACCTTTAAAGCCGGTTTGCGCAGCAGGTTATAGTACAATGAGGTAAATAGCAAATTGCGGGTATTGTCATCGGTTTGTTGGGTGTGCATCAGTTGTGTGTACCAGCCTATATTAATGTTGGTACCCAAATTGTAGTTGAGACTGTAATGGTTCATTACAATTTCACGTTCAATTAATTCGGCATTGAAATTCTGCACCTCTCGTTGGTATCCCACGGCCAAATTCTGCAACTTATACGGTTGCATTTCCAATTTTAGATCCAGTACGGGTTGGGTATAGGCCGTAGTCATAAAACGAGAATTATTGATTCCAAAGACCCCTTTGAAATTCGTCTTAGGCAGAATTTTATAGTTCAGGCCGGCTAAAACCACATGAGATTTGGCCTTGTTTAAACTTACCGTATTCTCGGTGGTCCTATATTGATAGGATACCGTGGTTCTAAACTTGGTCGAAAACGGGACACTGGCCATGGTGTTCGACGAAAATGCAACATTGTTGCCATTATCAAAAGTATAGGCCACATGTTCCTCTACCATTGGGGTATGCATAGCGTTCAACTTTTCAATAAAGCCCATGGCATCTTTTTGGTTCTTAAAAATCCTCAAGGTATTGAAAGCAGCTTGATAGGCCGGTACGATGCGATCAGCTGCAAAAAGGGCATTGGCCTTTCCCAGATTACCATCAAAAGAGGTGCTGTCTTTAGCCAAAATCTTATCATAATTAGAAACACTACTCTTGGCATCCCCGATAAACAAACCTAGGGTGGCCTTAAGTGAATATACCCAATTACGATCTGGGTAGACCGAATCCAAACTATCGATCTGCCGTCTTGCACTTATGAACTGCCGGTTCCAAATAAGTGCCTGGGTGTAACGGTCTAATGTTCGCTCGGTCAAGGCAGCATCATTAAAGACGCCGACTTTGGACTTTGAGATACGCGCAATGCGCAAGGCTTCCTTATCATCTTCCCCAATATGCGATGCCAATGCAATACCATTATAGGCGGCAATCGAGTCTTTTGGTGTCGTCGCATAACGATAGTAGGTCGCTTTGGCCTGTTCAATGTCTTTTCGTATTAAATACACATTCGCCAAGTTTAATAAAGCATCCTTATCTTCAGGAAAATCGATGAAAATTCGTTGCAAGGTGCTTTCCGCGGCACCATAGTCTTGTTGGTTCACAAAGCTATTGGCATAGCCCAATAACATGTATTTTTTGGAAACCTTTGCACTTTCATTATCTGGGGATAAAAGCAGGGCTTTATCGATCCATTCCAACGCCGATTTATACTCTTTTAAGTTGCTCAAGGTGTTGGCATAACCCAAAATAGCGGCAAATTTATCAGGATGATCCTCGACCATTTTCGCATAAAGGGGTTTTGCCTCGGCATACTTTTCGGCCCATAGGAACGACTCATTATAATTTATGGCAATTTCGAAATCTGATGGATATGTTGTCAATAATTCCCGAAACAAGTTCGTCGCCCGTAAAGGTTCTCCGCTTAAACCTACGGCCCGTCCATAACAAAGTTTGGCCGTTTTATTTTCTGGATCGCTTTCCAAATAGGCATTGAAAAAGGTTTCCGCCTCCTCGAAATCCCCTTTTTCAAGGAGTAAAAATCCTTTTTGCATATCGCCCTGGGCCATCAAAAGAGGAGCCGCCCAGAATATCATTATGAAGAAAAAAAGTTGTTTCATGTAGTCGTAAGATAATTACCACAAATACATAACGCCAATAGTCTGTATTTATTAGTGTTGTTTTCTTTTCATAAAGGTACATGGGGTAAAATGGAGTCGGAAGTACCCTAAATGTCATTCGCCCACAGCAAGTTGCCATCCACCGATAAACCACAAAATAAAACAGCAATCTATCTGACATTTGTCGTGAACAAAGCAAAAAATATTAAATGCTATACGAGGTTTTAGAAACCCAATCTTGACCTACTAAAAGCCATTGCTTAACCTACGCCGCTATGTCAATAGAAGTAACAGAATCGTACAACACGCTCACTATAAAAGGAGAACTAAATCGAAAAAGCACTGAGGAGTTATCGGCTCGTGTTCAAAAAATGTTTCGTCCCAACCAAAGTATCTGTGTAAATCTCGAACAGGTTCATCGATTTGATACGCATGCGGCGTATGCCCTAATGAAACTTTTTATAAAATCTATGGGCACGAACAGTACATTCTATGTCAATGCAATGAAAAATAAATTGGTACTACAGGTCTTGGAAGAGACCGATACCTTGAATATTTGGATCAGAGCGCAAAGGCTGATCTAAAAGTACCAAGAGTTCCCCCTATTGTTGTTAGCAGGTGGTCGTTTTTTTGGGTTAAGTAGCGGCCACCTCAACAACACTTTCTTTCCTTCCACTGCGAGTCGCTCAAGACAATGCATTTTGACGAAAAAGCGCACTACGCTGCAATAAATTCCAAAATCGATGGTTTTACGTAAGATGTTTCTTACCAAATGCTACTTTTTGAGCTGGTGAACCATCAACTTTAATTAACCCAAACAAAGTGATGACCAATATCACGTCGATAAATTCTTGACCTATGAAAATACTGACCATTGACGACCAAGAACTCATATTATTGTCTGTCGAAAAGAGACTTAAAGAACTAGGTTATGATGTAATGACCGCTAATTCTGGTGAACGAGGTATTGAACTTTACAATTCCTTTGAACCTGATCTGGTTCTGGTCGATATCAACATGCCAGATATGTCTGGCCTAGAAGTGGTGAAACACATTCGAAGTGCCTCTGCCAAGAAGGTTCCTATTCTGGTAATGTCGGGCAATACACAAGAAAATGTTATCATGGATGGCTTCTCCTTGGGTATTGAAGACTATATGAAAAAGCCCGTTAGCTTAGACGAAATGGCAGCGCGGATCAAAAGACTTATCGGTGCCCCAGAACTCAAAAACGATATTTCGAAGACAATAGATACCAGAATGTTGCAACAACATTGTGTCGGTGTCGTAATTCCGTGTTATAATGAAGAAGAACGCTTGTCTAGCGATGAATTCAAAGATTTCGCCCATCGCAATTTAGGATATCATCTGTGTTTTGTAAACGACGGTAGTACAGACAATACTTTAGGTGTTCTCGAAGAGCTCAAGAAAGGAAATGAGAACAATATTAGCGTCTACAATTGCGAAAAGAATGGCGGTAAGGCCGAGGCCGTGCGTCAGGGAATGCTGCACATGCACCAAGACCCGCAACTCGATTATATTGGTTTCTTGGATGCCGATTTATCGACCGATTTTCGAGATTTTGACGATTTGGTACAAACCTTGGAAAAATCGGACTTTAAAATTGTAAGCGGCTCAAGAATGAGTCGTATGGGCGCGGATATTACGAAAGAATCAGCCCGAAAAATCATAAGCCTTACCATAAATAAGATCATCAGAACCATATTGGGAATGCCCTTTAATGACACCCAATGTGGCGCCAAGATCATGGAACGCGATATAATTCCGCTATTGTTTACCAAGCCATTTATCACCAAATGGATTTTCGATGTAGAGATTTTCATGAGAATGCGAAAACACTACGGAAAAAAGAAGGCGGTACAGCTGATTTGCGAACAACCCTTAAAAAGGTGGATTCATGCCGATGGGTCCAAATTGTCTATGAAAGACTCCTTTAAAATAGTTGGACAATTGGCCAAAATAGCCTTTTCGTACCGTTGATTTCTATAACCTAAAACAGCATAGGTCGTAGATTCAAATCTGTTGATTTTGTCTATTCGTCTATAGCAACGAGCCAACCATCGATAGCTGGCCTCGAAGCTGTTGCTGAACACTGATATTTGTATCATCATTAGTTGAAACTTAACCCAAACTCAATACATATGGCACTTCATTTGAACAAGAGGAACGAAATGTTCGAAGTTCTTGGTGAACTTACCTCCGAAAATGCAATTACACTTAAAGATCATTTTGAGCAATTCCTTAAAGAAACCGACAACATAATTCTCAACCTTGAAAATGTAAAATCAATGGATCCAGACGGCGCCCACACCGTAGAGCGACTCTATTTAGATTTTATGAAAAGCAATAGGGCCTTGCATATCATTGGCAAAACGAATGAAAATATTACCGGTGTGATGAAGACTACCAAGACCGATTATATTTTAAGTGATGACCGCATTTAGACTTGCCATAAAGAAAATTGGGCCTCAACAGTGGTTCATGATCAGTGCACTCGTTGTAAATGGGGGCAACTATCTATACAACCTTTTGTTGGGAAGGCTCTTGGGACCTGAAGCATTTGCCGATGCAGCGCTCCTGGTTACCCTTCTTTTGGTGCTCTCTTTTGTAGGTATGACCTTTCAACTGGCCACTACGAAGTTTGCAGTGCTCTTTTCAGGAAATACTTGGACGGCCTTTAAGAATACAATGTACAAATACGCCCTTGTTTTTGGTGTACTTGCAAGTTTCCTGGTCTTGGTCTTTTCTAAATCGCTACAAACACTTTTCAATACCCAAAACCATTGGATGTTCGTCGCCTTTGCCATTGCGATACCGCTTTACTTCGTCATGAGCGTAAACCGTGGACGCTATCAAGGTGGGCAAGAATTTGTAAAATTGTCCGGAACCTATCAGACGGAGATGTGGAGTAGGTTGCTGATAACCTTTCTATTACTTTGGTTTTTACCCAATGAATCGGGTATAGTTATCGCCATAGGAATCGGCATTTCATTCATATTTGGCCTTTTCCCTTCCGATATTCTTGAAACAAAGCCCTTTTCAAAAAATCAATTGGCAGGTACCGAGCTAAAACAAGTACTTGTTTTTATTGGTTTGACCGCCGGCTACGAGCTCACTCAAATTATAATCAACAATAGTGATGTGCTCTTAGTAAAGCACTACTTTAATGACGTAGAGGCCGGGCTGTATTCATCCCTAGCCCTAATTGGTAGAGTGGTCTATTTCGTAGCGTGGATGTTTGTAATGCTGCTAATGCCCACGGTAATGCAAAAACAAAAAGACGGTGAACCAACGGCGCCCGTACTTTTTAAGTATGTCGCCTTTATCGGTACCTTATCGGCAACGATAGTATTGGCTTGTTACCTGATGCCAGAGACTATTGTAGGGCTTATGTTCGGGGAGGCTTACCTCGAAATTTCATCGTTGCTTTGGCTCTATGCCCTAGCAACGGCACTCTTTGCCATTTCAAATATATTCGCCTATTATTTTCTATCGCTAAACCAATATGCTCCTGTTATATTATCGGGTGTTCTCGGTTTGTCACAGGTGATCCTGATCATATTTTATCACGACAGTCTTAGTGCTGTGGTGCACATGCAAATATTCGCGATGACCATACTGCTCGCAGCGCAGCTACTTTATTTTATGCTTCGAAACAGAAAAACGAAATCCGAATCTTACTAATACACTTTAAATCTTAACCAAAATGAAATTAGCAATCGTAACAGCTTATCCGCCAAGTAAAGTAACCCTCACCGAATACGCATATTATCTTGTAAAACATTTTAGGCTACAAGAGGATGTATCTGAGATCATACTGATTACCGATTATACGGATGAACCAAAGGATTTGGAATTTGAAGGGGAAGGCTGCAAAATAACCGTAAAGGAAAGTTGGAAGTTCAATGGGTACACTAATCTATTCAGTATTAGCAAAACCATTTCCAAAACCAAACCAGATGCGGTACTCTTTAATTTGCAATTTTTGAAGTTCGGCGATAAGAAAATACCCGCCGCCTTAGGCCTAATGCTACCCATGTTTTGCAAGTTCAAAGGCATCCCTACAATTTCTCTATTACATAATATTTTAGAGCAGGTAGATTTGGAAAACGCCGGCTTTACCAAAAACAAAATCTTACAGGCAGCCTACAATTTTATCGGTAGCACCTTAACACGCTTCGTATTATCGTCTGATATACTTGCCGTTACAATTAGCAAATATGTGGCCATTCTTGAAAAGAAGTACAAGGCCCGAAATGTAGCGCTTATTCCGCACGGTTCTTTTGAAACGCCACCAGAACCCAGTTACCAATTACCTGAAGGTCCTAAACAGGTAATGGCGTTCGGCAAATTCGGAACCTATAAAAAAGTAGAAATTTTGATCGAAGCAGTCGAACTAATTCGTTCAAGAACAGCGGAGGATATCGAAATTGTAATTGCTGGTACCGACAGTCCAAATACCCCAGGCTACCTAGAGGAAATGAAAGCCAAATACAGCCATGTTCCGCAAATAAGATTTACGGGTTATGTTGCAGAAGAGGATGTACCGAGTCTTTTTGGTGAAAGTGCCGTGACCGTTTTCCCGTATACTTCTACTACCGGAAGCTCGGGTGTGTTGCACCAGGCAGGAAGTTACGGAAATGCAGTCGTATTGCCAGATCTCGGAGACTTGAGTATTCTCGTTCGCGAAGAAGGATATGTCGGGGAGTTTTTCGACCCCACCGATACCGAATCTTTGGCTATGGCCATTGAGAAGATTATTACCCAGGAAGACCATAGAATTAGTTTGGGCAAGGCGAACTACAAAGCGGCCTGTTCGCTTCCAATGTCTGAAATTACACGCATGTACGTAGATTACTTTAAAGCGATACAGGCCTCAAAAGCAGATGGGTTTGATTTAAATCTTCCCAAAAATATTCACGAATTGGAACAACAATATAGTTAGGCAAGCTCCTAATATGTTACAAAGGGCAACCATTAATTTGGTTGCCCTTTTTTAATTCTTTTGATTGAGTACCGCGAACACTTTCTTTTTATTCCCGTCTAAATCGATACAACCAAAATGGTGTTGCTTTCGGGTCCTCCAGGGCAAACTTCCGGCCACGGCCTTAGGTACCTCCTCGAAATCGTAAAGGGTCCAGAACATGAATGGCACTTCGGCCTTGGTCAAGTGACCTTGCATTTGTTGATAGTAGGCCACTTGGTCTGCTTCACTCCCAAGATACATGTTCCAAAAGCCATCATAAGATGAATAGCCATATTCCTGCAGCACTAAAGGCTTATCCGTAACAAGCGTTCGCAATGCCTCGTGAGCCTCAAGAAAAGACTCGGGGGCACGATAGTAATGATATGAAACAAAATCTACCTCGTCTGCAAGGTTTACAGCCGATTCTGGACTCGACCAGCCGATCGTGACGGGGTGATCGGTATCCCATTGCTTAATTCTAGAGGTCATTTCTTTGAGCCAAGACAATACCCTTTGTCGCCCTCGAGATTCAAAATCAAGATCAGGTTCATTTTTTATATCCCAGCCCAGTAAAGCCGGGTGGTCTTTAAAGGCATTGACGATGGTTTCGGCATGTCGTTGTGTAAGTGTCCAGTTCGAGACATCATAATCGCCATAAAAATCAAATAGGGTAATGAGCACTGAGAACTCGCGCTGGCCAGCCATATCCATCAAGCGATTTAGTCGATCTAGTTTTTCAGCTGCAACTTCGGCTTTCCCAAAGTCTTCATATTGAATAAAAATACGAAGGGTATTAAGGCCCATTTCTTGTATGATGTCAAAGTCATGACCAATTTGTTCGGCATCGAAGGTAGATCCAAAAGTATCCCAAGGCGATGCCTGGGGATAGTAGTTAATTCCCTTTATCGAATTTACTTTTTCTATGATTGAATCAATGGCCCTGACCGCCACATCTTGATCCGCCTCCTCGACTTCGATTTCTTGCAAATGCCTAATTCTCCAAAAACCATCTTCAAGCAGCATCATTATTTGGTAGCTGGTAGTGTCTTTTTGCTGAAACAACAAGGAGTCGCCTTCGTAGGTTTCTTGATAGCGTTCTACATGTTTATCGGTGAAGACCACCAAGGTGCCATCTTCGTTATAAAAATCCAATTCGGGGTAATGTTCGAGTGTCGTTCCCTTGAAGCGTACGTTTTTTTCGCTATTTAAATCAATGTGTTCATACAGTTTTATCCGGGCACTATCGGTATAAAAATCGGCAAGCCCGTAATAATCGTTCTTTAGGTAGGCAATATTTCGAACATGCCATGCCTTCAGATAATCGCGCTCAATTTCTTTAAGGGTTTGATCTTCCATTGGACGGCCAGGATTATCAAGGCTGCCCCAGCTTATCTTTGGCGCATATATTTTCTCTGTGGGCACTTCTAAATGCAAAATTGAGGCCTTATCGGCACCTGTATTCAAATAGGAAAGTACAGCCCCGATACCCGCAATGATCAGCGCGTTGATTGCCAAAAAAGAAGCAATCAAAAGTGTTCGATATATATTTTTGTTCAACTTATTTCTCATCAAACACCAGGTCAAATTCTTTAGTTATGCCTACCGCTTTGCAAACCAGATGATATCCTTTATCCGGATAGTACTCTTTCGGCAAATCAATAATCCCAAAACCTTTTATAGAGCTTACCTTAACGGTCTCAAGGTATTGGCCAGACTGGTCATAAATTTCCAATTGCACCAATATACCGTCGGGTACCAACTGTTTCATAAAACTTCGTAAAGGGCCAACGGTAATTCGTCTGTTGTCAGCAGAAAAATTTACCTCGTAATCTTCAATTGCGGTTTCAAATCCGATGCTGAGCTCATTGCTCTCTGCGGCACCTGTTACATATGCCTTGATACGCCAATCTTCTTTTTCTGAAGGGTGCAAGATGTTGGCGGTACTCATACCATTAATAGTCGGGGCCATAGTCTTTAAGATGGCTCCTTTAGAATTTTTGATAATGTAGTTCACCATAGTGCCATCGCTCACTATATTGTTATAGACATCGCGTATAATCGTAGAGCGCAATTTCATTATTTGATTGCCATCAGCAAAATTGTGGTTCCGATCTGCTTCAATCCCAAAAGTTTCAGCAAGGGTTGGAAACACAATTGTCGTCAACTCTTTTGAATCAATGCCTTGATAGGTCGTATTCACCAAAATCCTACCCGATTTTCTAGTGGCATTGATATTTTTCCATGAAATTAGGTCCTTGGAAGGAATCATATATTCGTTAATGGAGTTGAGAAATTGTGATTTGAATTGAACAACTGTCCCTTCAGGATAAACGTTGTCAAAGGGGTCAGTGGTGATATGTACCAACATCGAATAATCCCTATCTCCGGCCGTAATGCTTCGTGGTCCAAAATAAGTTTCCACAGAAGGTTTTAGATTTGTTTTTGGTGCAATTTCAAAAGAGCCTTGGGTCACCTCATAACCGTTGGCCAATAGTACCCAATGACAAGGGCCTGCCTTTCTACTGAAATTTTTCGGAATCGTAAATTGGAGCTCCTCTTCACTGCCTGTTGAAAATATAACCGAACTGCCAAATGCATTCGTCAACATTAGTTTAAGATCTGCCCCACCTTTGCCCTCAAACTTAAGGGTAATCAAATCATCGGCCTTATAAATCGAATTGGTAGTCACCAATCGGTAATCGAAATTGGCAGCACTGCTTGCCCCTTCCTGTTTGTCGGCACAGGACAAAAGAAATACCATTAGAAGCAAAAAGTATGTTCGTTTCATACTACTTTGGGTTACCGATATAATTGTTCACGTCGAACTTTAAGAATGAAAAGCCTGTTCCTGTATAGGGTTGTGTTTGTGCAGGGACGTGCGACCAATCTCGATCTGGAA
>CALIJE010000004.1 GCA_938017825.1 uncultured Flavobacteriaceae bacterium | reverse complement strand
CGTAACTTGAAACCCCGAATTTGAATATCACCCTCTTCTAATATATTGAAAAGCGAGACCTGAATGCGTGCCTGTAAATCGGGCAATTCATTGATGACAAAAATACAGCGGTTGGCCCTTGGTATCATTCCAAAATGAATCACCCGATCATCGGCATATGAAAGTTTTAAATTCGCAGCTTTTATGGGATCTACATCTCCTATTAAATCGGCAACGGTCACATCGGGAGTGGCTAACTTCTCATAAAAACGCTCACTTCGGTGTAGCCAGGAAATTGAGGTTTCATCGCCTTTATCCGCTATCAGTTCCATAGCGTAGCGCGACATGGGCTTTAATGGATCATCGTTGATTTCAGAACCGGACACAATAGGTATCCATTCATCCAAGAGGTTGACCATTAGCCTAGCCAAACGGGTTTTCGCCTGACCGCGCAGTCCAAGTAAATTGATATTATGTCGCGATAAAATAGCACGTTCCAATTGCGGAATAACTGAGTTTTCATAACCCCAAACACCGGAAAAGGTTTCTTCGCCTTTTTTGATTCGCACAATCAAATTGTTCCTAAGTTCATCTTTAATACTGGTGGTCTTATAGCCCGCTTTCTTCAATTCTCCTAGAGTGGAGATTTCTTCGTAGTTCAATTTCATATGTTTTTTTAAATAGAAACAATCTAGTGCCCCTGTCTTTATCTAGAAATTTGTTTCGGTCTATTACTTTAATCTTTTTCTTCTGTTGTTCTCATAATCTTCAAAAATCATTTCGCCCAAGCCCTTTAGTCCAGTGAAGAACGCCTTGCCTTTATTCGCTTCGGTAAAATGACGAATGAATTTCATTAAATAAGGGTCTTCGGCAATCATAAAGGTCGTAATAGGAATATGTAACTTCCGTGCTTGGCGCGCCATGTTATAGCACTTCTCAATAATGAAGTCGTCCAAGCCTACACTATTTTTATAGTAATGCCCGTCTGGCATTCTTAGGCAACTTGGTTTGCCATCTGTAATCATGAAAATCTGCTTGTTGGTATTTCGTTTTCTCCGCAGCATATCCATGGCGAGTTGCAGACCTGCAACCGTGTTGGTATGATACGGCCCAACTTTAAGATAGGGTAGTTCCTTAATCGATATGGGCCATGCGTCATTCCCAAAAACCAGGATATCCAAGGTATCCTTAGGATAGCGGGTAGTAATAAGCTCGGCCAAGGCCATAGCTACTTTTTTGGCAGGGGTAATTCGGTCCTCGCCATAAAGAATCATACTATGACTAATATCGATCATTAGTACCGTGCTCATCTGCGCCTTGTATTGGGTATCCTCAACAACAAGGTCGTCTTCGCTCAGCGAAAAATTACCGATACCATGATTAATTTGGGCATTTTTCAAACTTTCGGTCATTGAGATATGCTCTAGACCGTCGCCATACCTATATTCTCGCATATCACCGGTATGCTCATCGCCCTGACCCGATTTGCCAGTTTTATGATTTCCGGCTCCGCTACGTTTTAGTTTCCCGAAGATTTGATCCAGGGCACGTTGTCGAATAATGCGCTCCATTTTAGCAGTAATGGAAATGGTGCCGTTACCCTCACCTTCTTTGCCATCTGTGCCCTCTTCGCCCATTTGACCACCACCATCTTCAAATTCCTCTCGGATATAGCCCTTGGCCTTTAGGTCTTCAATAAAATCATCAATAGTATATTCCTCATCGGTAAGTTCATATTCCTTGTCCAATTCGCGAAGCCAATCGATGGCCTCATCAAAATCGCCTGATGTATGGGTAATCAGTTCTTGAAAAATATCGAAGAGTTTGTCAAAAGGAGTTTGTTCCGGTGCTTCATATGGGGTAAATCGAAACCCATTTCTTGTCGTCATAGCCATCTTATAAAAATACGGTTTTTGACAAAAGTGATTTATGCTTTTATGGAAAAGTTAACGCTTTACTTTAACTTCGATCTATATGGTCATAAAACAATGTCTCGGTTTCATCAATAGCCCACCTTTATGGACCAATGAGCAATTTGGCATTCAACAATTCGAGTTTCCACATATAGGGCTCACTTCTTTTAAGCCAAAGGCGATTCCGACCAAAATTCGCTTAGGACATCAAATGGAATATGTGTTCAAACAACTTATAGAACACGATTCGGCTTATGAAATTGTGTTACACAACCTTCCCATCAAACAAGGCAAGCAAACCATTGGCGAAGTCGATTTCATTCTAAGGGATCGGCAATCTGCCAAGCTCGTGCATATTGAGCTAACCTATAAGTTTTATATCATAAATACAAAAATTACAGAGCCCATTCATCAATTGATGGGGCCGAATAGACGCGATATGTTCTTTACAAAAATGGAAAAGATCAAAAACGAGCAGTTTGCGTTACTGCACTCACCGGCGGGTGTCGCTGCTTTGGCAGACAAGGGCATTGACCACCTCGACTTAGAACATGAAACCTGTTATAAAGCCCAATTATTTGAACCCTATAAGAGTGGGGCGATTAACATTAGACCGCTTAATTTAGATTGCATTTGCGGGTATTGGTTACGGTTGGAAGATTTGAATTCCGAAGAATTCAAAAAACATCAATTCTATATTCCCTATAAATCGCAATGGGTCGTAGAACCATATGAAAAAGTACCATGGCGCTCGCATTTTGAAATTATGATGGACATTAATCTGAGGCTTCTCAAAGAGAATGCACCGATGGTGTGGGTTCGAAAATCAGTTGCCGAATTTGAAAAATTCTTCGTGATATGGTGGTGACTTATAAAGAAGAGCTAGCACAAAACTGTCGTACTAGCTCATCTCACCAACCAAAAAATTAACCCAAAACTAAAAACTATCTTAATCGAACGTATAACTCAATTTGTTGAACTGTGTTAGTCGAAAATAACCATGGGCATAATTGGCCGCATTGGTTGTATTGATGCAATTCCCTTTAACGGCGACAGGTGTAGCTTCAAAGATTCCTACTCCGCCTACTTGGCTAATCAAGGTTTCGATATAGTCTTTGTAGTCTTCTGAAATGCCATACATTTCGATAAAGACCTCATCACCTGGTGTAAAAGCTTCCTTTTCTTCGGTATCTTCATCTTCTTCCAGCTCGAACCACCAATCAATTTCATTGCCATTAACAAATTCATCGTACCCCACTTCCAATCGCGGAAGAAGGTCTCCTTGTTTTTGAAACTTCATGAGGTAACTGTTTCCAAGTTCAGGGGGGTCGGTAAAAACAATGTGCACTTCTAATTCATCATCTTCAAAGCCATCTTCAATACCCTGATATACGTCAGTTATATCGGTGACGCTATTCAATGTTTCTGAAGCAGTATAGGTTTCCCCATTGTAAATTATTTCAAGGGAATAGGTCTGTCCGATTACCGGTATGAACTCATCTGTCGTATATGCACCATTGTTTTGATCTACAAATACAAATTGAGTGCCATCGCCATCATTGGTTACGATGACCGATGCCCCGGTAACTGCAGTATTGGTGTCAGTTTCAAAAAAGGGCGTCGACGTTCGCAACTGAATAGACTGCTCATTGCCTACCGTGCCTTTTTCCCAATCTAGGGAGGCTTCGACAACCAATCTGGTGTTGGCCGTTTGTACGGGAACATCAATAACGTCTTCACAAGAAGCAAGGGCAATTGCCAAGAAGACCATAATAGTTTTGAGAAAATTTTTCATCTGATTAAAATTTGAAGTTATAGGTTAAAGAAGGTACGATTCCGAAAATAGCTGTTCTAGTGGCTTCATTCGCCCCGGTTTCATAATTTTGGCCAAAGGAAATAGAGGCTGCGTTCTTGCGATTATACGCATTGTAAATTCCTAGTACCCACTCCCCTTTTAGACGGTTATTGGGTTTTCTATTCGGCTTATAATTGATAGAGATATCCAAGCGATGATAAGCTGGTAACCGATCTGAATTTCGGGCTGCATAACTGGCGATTGAAAGTCCCTCATATTCATATTGCCCGTTCGGGTAAGTAACGGGCCTTCCTGTTTGAAAAACCAGATTGGTTCCAAAGCTCCATTTGTCATTTAAGCGGTAGGCCCCTGAAATAGAGATATCATGCGTTCTATCATAATTGGTATTGTACCATTCCCCGTCGTTGATACCCAATCCACCGGCACTGCCACCTGGGCTGCGCTGTTCTGATTTAGCCAGGGTATAGGCGAGCCAGCCCGTAAGTTTACCTTCGTTTTTACGAAGTAAGAATTCAAGACCATAGGCACGCGATTCCCCGTTAAGAATTTCGGTTTCAATCGTATTCTGACCTATAAGATTCGAGCCATCGATATAGTCGATGCGGTTATCTGTATTTTTATAATAGGCCTCAACTTCAAGGGAATATTTTTTATCCATAAAGTTTCGAAAATATCCTAGCGCATACTGATTCGATAATTGGGGAGCCACGTATTTGCCACTAGGTGTCCATACATCCAAGGGGGTGGCTGAAGAAGTGTTCGACAGCAAATGTATATATTGTGCGACTCGAGAAAACCCCGCTTTTATAGACGAAACCTCGTTCAAGGTATAGGCCAAAGAGAGTCTCGGTTCTAAATTGCCAAAGTTCTTTATGCTCTCCCCTTTGTCATAGTTGGTTTCTCCAATCTCAGTACCTCGCTGGTAAATTCCCAAGGCAGAATTGTATACCACTGGCTGGTCGTTTGCATAATCTACCATGGCTTGCCCGCCCAAACGGCTGAAAGCACTATAGCGTAATCCGTATTGAGCAGTAAGGTTCTCGCTGAATTTGTGTTCAGCATTTACATATATTCCACTTTCAAAGGCCTTCTTTCGATCTAAAGACAAGGGGTTGATAGGTGATGTTGACGCTGTTGGCCGAATTTGCCCAGGATCAAAATCATAATAGATACCACTGGCCCCAAAATCGAGCTTGAATTTGTCGCTAAAGTAGTATTTCAAGTCGTATTTAAGGTTGTAGTTATTAATAGAGGAAATCCAGTCGAACTCCTCTGCAATAATCCCTAAATCATAATCGTATTTGCTCACAATGGCCGAAAGATTCGAAAATAGTTTGTCGTTAAAAATATGGTTCCAGCGCAGGTTTCCAGTTGAATTACCATAGCTACTGTTAAAACTGCTGCCTAATTTGAAGGCATCGCGACCAAAATATCCCGACAGAAAAAGTTTGTTGTTTGCATTGATGTTATAGTTGGTTTTAAGATTTAGGTCATAAAAGCTGACACTGTTTTTTTCACCGGCCGCCTTTAAGATAAGATCTGCATAGGAACGACGCCCTGCTATCAAGAATGAACCTTTTTCCTTAAACAATGGGGCTTCCAATGTAAGCCTGCTTGAAATGATACCTATGCCTCCTGTTGCTGCAAATCGTTTGCTGTTTCCATCTTTCTGACGCACATCCAAAACGGAGGAAACCCGACCCCCAAAGCGAGCAGGAATACCCCCTTTGTATAACTTCACATCTTTGATAGCATCTGCATTAAAGACTGAAAAGAAACCGAACATATGCGAGGTATTATAGATAATAGCTTCATCGAGCAATACCAAGTTCTGATCGCCAGCCCCCCCTCTAACGTGAAAACCACCGGTACCCTCTCCATTGTTCGTTACCCCTGGGAGCATTTGTAACGATTTCAATATATCTACCTCTCCGAGCACCACTGGCATTTGCTTTACGGTTGCAATATTCATTTTTACAACGCTCATCTCTGGCTTTCTGAGAATTGC
>CALIJE010000003.1 GCA_938017825.1 uncultured Flavobacteriaceae bacterium | reverse complement strand
TACCCCGCAGGATACTTAAATTTAAGTGAAACCAATCAAAAGAACTTCGATAAAAAGTATGCAATTTTAAATACTTCGTTTTTCAACTTAAGTTTAACCGAAAAGAAAGTGGTTCCAAAAATGCCACCTCCTCCACCAAATGCAAAAATGTATAAAAACGTAAACGGGAGCGTGGTAAAGAAACAGAGCTAAAAATAGAAATTTAATCGAAGCCTTCAATTTGGAGGCTTTTTTTGTAACAAATGACCCTAGTTGGCGTTCTAATAGCAGAACACAACCTCTAATCAAGGTTTTTGACCGCCTAAGCGGAAAAGAGAAATGACATCATCAACACGTCTGCTGACGTGCAAATCAAAAAACGAAACCATCATGTTACAAAACTTTTTTATCCTCTGCTCTGGAGCAGATTCCACTATTTTAAAAAACTGTTCGGAAGGCGAACAAAACAAATACGCCGGCATAGGCGCTACCGTTTTCTTTACTGCGGTTATGGCATTTATTGCCTGCAGTTATGCTCTGTACACCGTTTTTGACAACATGTATACCGCCATCTTCTTCGGTCTCATTTGGGGATTGTTGATCTTTAACCTGGATCGCTTTGTTGTTTCCACCATCAAGAAACGCGATCGTTTTTCCTCTGAATTAGTACAGGCCACCCCACGTATCATTCTAGCGGTAATCATTGCCATAGTTATTTCCAAACCCTTGGAGATGAAAATATTCGAAAAGGAAATCAATCAGGTCTTATTGGAACAAAAGAATGGAATGACCCAGGCCAATAAAGAGCAGCTTGCACTGCAGTATACGCCTGCCGTAGCGAAGCTAAATCAAAAAATTGCCGGATTAAAAAATGAAATTGCCATCAAAGAATCGGAAACCAATGCGCTATACGATGTGTATATTTCGGAAGCGGAAGGCACTGCCGGCACCAAATTGTTGGGCAAAGGTCCCGTTTATGCCGAAAAACGCGAAAAACATGATGCAGCTTTGGCCGAATTGCAAACATTAAAACAAACCAATGCCGACAAAATCACGGGTATTGAGACCCAGATAGCGAATTTGAATTCGGAGTACGAAACGGTGGTCAAAGATTCGCAGCCGGTAATTGATGGTTTCGACGGACTCATGGCCCGCATTACGGCCTTGAACGAGTTGCCGTGGCTGCCTTCGTTCTTTATCTTTTTATTGTTTTTGGCTATCGAAACCTCTCCTATTATCGCCAAGCTATTGGCTCCTAAAGGGGAATATGATCTGAAGCTCGAAGATGAAGAAAGTGCAGTTCACACATGGGTGACCCAAAAAGTATCACAACGCCAAAAATTACTGGAAACCGATTCGGCCTTAAACGAGAAAATCTATAGCGAAATCGAGGAGGAAGAAGCTGTTTATGCATACAAAAAACAGAAGGCCGAAGAATTGTTGAAGCTACAGGCCGATACGTTTCATGAATTACAGGTCAAAGGCCTTTAGGTTTGTAGTTCAGCAGACTGAAAGCCGTTCTTACGATCCAAAATAAGATCGCAGTTTCAACGACACGCTGAACCAGTCCTCGTAGGGTGCCTGTTGGATTGCTGAACAACAGCACTACGAAACCCAAAGCGATCAGGCCACATATTATGGAATATCTTGAGATGTTCAACTGCCCTTTCCATTGTCTTGAAGTGAACCCAATTCCCACAAGGCAAAAGGGAACAATACTATAGGTTAAAAAGCCGGCGGCATTATGCACAAACTGTGACAGGCTAGCTAGCTCA
Organism: uncultured Flavobacteriaceae bacterium; assembly: GCA_938017825.1. GTDB lineage: Bacteria > Bacteroidota > Bacteroidia > Flavobacteriales > Flavobacteriaceae > Pelagihabitans. The sequence continues at coordinate 3,634 of CALIJE010000003.1, read as the reverse complement.
GGATCTGGCTGGCAACCCAGATCACAAGGGTACAATCCCGTGACCACGGTTCCCAAACCATAGAAAATACCGAAGAGCACAAAACCCGTTTGAACCCTTTTGACCGGCGGAACGATTGAAGCCGCAGTAAAACCGAAAACTGCAATTAAAAAGCCACTGGCGATATACATATTTCTCAAATACTCGGTATTCGGAAGGCCTGTGGCATAGCTTTCACTAATATATTGGCCAATAAAGCTATAACCTTCTATCTGTAGTCCCCCAATAATACTCGCGCTACTAAAAAGCAAAACACCCAGAACACCACTGATCAATACAATTTTTCCTTTCATGTTCGCCGACTAATCAGGTTTAGTTACCCCAAATACGCTGCCAGAGCGATGCCAACAAGGTCTTGGCATCCCCGGGAATTTTAGGTGCTTCAATCACTCGCACTCCCACGTCCTGTTGATCCAACTTATAGGAAAATGCAAATTTAGTTTCGTTCTTGTCCATACTCATTAATCCAAAACGCAGATCGTTAAGATATAGCTCCCCGTCTTTTTTAGAAATGGTATACCAGCCTTCGGTAATATCGATAAGACGTTTTACGTTGTCATTTGTTACCAAACCTCCCAAGTAATCATGGTTCTTAGGATAGGATGTAAATTGAATTGGCCGTGTGTCAAAAAAAGAATAACTCCCGATCATATAGGCATTTTCGGTCTCGATATTCGCTGTCCATAAGATCGAATTAAATGGCGTAGGACGCGTACTGATCTGCTGATATGCAATGCCCTGATCTTCGAGACCATCAACAAAGGCAACATAAGAAAATCCTTTAAGGATCAGCGTCACCACCAAATACGAACTACTTAATAGCAGTCCGAGCCGGTTTAATTTTGTTCGTTTTGCGGAAGACCTATGATGGCGCATTGCCAAAAGCACACATATCAAAAAGGGAAGTGTATATAACGGATCGATTACAAAGATGTTCTGAAAAGCCAATCGTGTTTTAAAGGGCCAAAACAACTGAGTGCCCCAGGTGGTAAACGCATCTAAAATCGGATGGGTAAACAGCCCCCAAAAAAAGAGCCATGACCAATCGCGCCAACTGGCTTCTTTTTTGGGTAGTAATTTCCAAACGATCCAGCCAAAGATGGGCGCACATAGGATCGCAAATGGGATGGAATGACTAAACCCCCTATGCCACTCGGTCGCTGTAACGGTATCTACCACGAAACGGGCAAGGACATCCAAATCGGGTATGGTGCCCGCAATCGCACCAAACAATGGGGCCTTATTGCCCACCTTTTTGCCGAGAACGGCCTCACCTACTGCGGCACCCAATACAATTTGTGTCAGTGAATCCATGGCTAATTAACTATAAGACCTATTCAACAATACCCATTTTTTTCAGTAGAAACGACGCATTCATATTCTGGCATATGCCTGCCTTGAATTTGTAATCGAAATGCAACTCATCATCAATGATCTCAGCATCAAAATAATGGTTCCTTACTTCTTTCAATTCTTTGGCAACCTCACATAAACTGAGGTCGTGGGTTGCTATAACACCAGTTGACTTCGAGGCGACCAAACGTTCTACAAACTTTCGCGACCCCTTCGCCTTATCGGTACTATTGGTACCCTTCAATATTTCGTCTAAAACAATAAAATAGCGGTCATTCTGAATTTCCTCAACGATAAATTTCAGGCGCTTGAGTTCTGAAAAGAAATACGATTCATCATCGGTCAACGAATCTGTGGTACGCATACTGGTAATAAGTTTTATGGGCGAATAGATACTACGCTCCGCACAAACTGGCAAGCCAACATTCGCCATAACGATTTGAAGCGACACCGTGCGCAAAAAAGTGCTTTTCCCTGCCATATTGGCCCCGGTAATAATAAAGAATTGCTCGTCTTCTATGTCAAAATCATTTAGAACACTTTTAGTGGGGTCGAGCAACGGATGGCCCGCATCTTTGAGCTGTAATACAAAATCGTTATTCCCCAAGGTTGGATAAGAATATTTAGGATGGTTAAAGGCAAAATTTCCAAAGCTATTATAGGCATCGAAAAATGCAATGGTTTCAAACCATTTTTGCACCGAGGCCCCATGCTCTTCAACCCAACGTTCAATATGGTATACATGGGTCAACGTTCTTAAGAAAAAACCATTTGCAAAAAACAAGTAAATGATATTGTTGTTTTTGTCCAGGCTATTCAGCAGGTTCGAGAATTTCTTGAGCACCGCAGAGGTCAGCTCTTTATTCGATATGATATCTTGTTTCTTTGTTTGCAATAATCGGGAATCGAAATCGGTACGTTCTATTTGTTGCAAAAGCTGGTTGTACTGCTGAAATGTGCTTTGCATTTGGGATGCAGCATGACCTAGCTTTTGTATTTTTTTGAAGTAGATCGATGTAATACCCAAACCAAGGAACAAGCCTAAGAAAAGCACCACTACGGATACATATCCTAAAAAATACGCTGCAAATAAGATTAAGGTGATCCCAGAAAAAAGAAGTGGGAGTATTTTCATTACAGGGGGAAGGAAGGCTTTATACGACTTGAGCCATTTTACGATAGTGGCATTATTCGTTTCCGTTTTGGTCAAGGATGCCGTCGCGGAAAAATCGTGACGCCAATCTACCATGTTAGACAGTTCAGCAATAGCCTCTTGTTTTTCCTTGATATTGGTTATCGAATTCTCGAGCAATAAACCGGCAAAGGTGTTACTCCCTTCCGGCAATACGGTTCTATTCGCGTATTGATAGAAGGAGCCTATACCAAACAAATCGATATCCTGACTGTAAAAATGTTCTGGATTTCGAAACTCATGCCCATCGGCCAAAGACAAAAAATCACGATTGAGCACCCTAACTTCAACGCTGTTGATTCCGATCAGGGCCTCTAATTTCTGCTTCTTTTTTTTCAGGGCATCATGGCGGCTTACCAAAAAAAGAAATAATGCGAAACCTCCTATGATCGTGGCAACAAGAAGCTTGGCATTTCCCCTTAGCAAATACACTCCGAAACAGATAAGACAAAAAACCACCAAACGCAAGGTGCTCGACTGAAGCAGTCGCCTCTTTACAATTTGCATACTGGCCGTATGAAGATCGATTCGATTTTGGTAAAAGGTGAAAAGGTCTTGCATTGAAGCATTTTGAGGTTAGAAAGGCAAAGATAAGTTTTCTGCCTTAGCCTCCTTTTTCAGAATCTAACATTGCGATTTGTCCTAAATGGTAAATGTCATGTTGCGCAATGCTCGTAAGAATGGGCTTAAAGGTATAGTCTTTACCAGGAACCTGTTTTGACAATAATTCATCATTCGAGGCATTTAAGATGGCGAGTATCTCAACTTGGTTAATCGTCAATTCTAGAAGCAGGGCTTCCCATTGTTCCCTGTTTTTGATGAAGGTTGCCGTCCAATCTGTTTCACTATCCATAACAATTGTATAGCCGGCATCTCCCTGTAATTTTTTCAAAACAAATGTGCGCCAGTTCAAAATATGGCGAACCAGCACGGCCATGGACTTGTCACCATATACTTTTTCATTTACGCGCTCCCATGCTACAGATTTTAATTTACCCATCAATGAAGTACCGTACCATGGCTTGCCATCGAAACATTCGATCAAATTAT
>CALIJE010000002.1 GCA_938017825.1 uncultured Flavobacteriaceae bacterium | reverse complement strand
AGTTGTTGTGACTGGCCCAAACAGGCCCCTGATAGAAATCCATTGTTTCCCAAAAGCTCTGATCACATAAATGCGTGGCGTCCAGTATGAGGCCGAGGCGTTCGATTTCCTTTAAAAGTGCTTTACCCTTAGCCCCGATTCCGCCAACCGAATCAGTTCCGAAGGCATAGGTGCCAGGACCATAATGTGCAGGCCCTATAGCCCTTAGCCCTTGTTTATGAGCTACCTCTAATTGTTTTAGATCGTAAATTGAGTCGGCACCCTCTAGACTTAGGATATAGCCTATTGGTTTCTTTTCGATAGATGAGTTCCAAAGTTTTAAATGGGCATCGAGTTGAGCGCAATTTTTTATTTGTACTAATTCGCCCAACGCTTCCATGGTCTTGTACCATGCTAACTGTGCCTGGGTCTGTGCCCATGCCTGATGAGGGGAATTCCACCCGGGGAGGGGATTCCCAGCTTTTACATAACGAGCAATTTGGGTAGCCATGCAAAGACCAACACTGCCGCGCCGCATAGCTTCAAAAGTAACAGTGTTGTTTCCACGATCAGGTTTGTCAAGCATGTTTTTCTCACTCGCACGGATCTCATTAATAGACCAGGTGAGGTCTCGGTTCCACTCCATGGCGTTCATAGCAAGATCTAGGTGTGCATCGAAAATGAACATGGTTAAATCGTAATTTTTCTATTTTGGGCAGCAACTTTCCAAACTCCAGATACAGTACCATTATGCACTGTGTGCACCTCACTATATTTTGATACGGTCGGACAAATATGTAGCGGAATTGCATAAAAGACATCCCCAACCTGAAACTTCTCTGCGCTGGATGAGCGCACTACCAAATGTTCCTCACTTTGCCCTATTTGTTCGCTATCTTCCAAGCCTAAAATTTGTATTCGGGGAAATTCCATTTCAGGAGCAACTGCCTTGTGCCCCAAATCAAAACAAATTATATCCTTTTCAGGCTTGCTGATAATGCGCATTAATAATACCGCAGCGTAATGAAAAGGCATGTCTGGAAATAAGCTCCCATAACGGGCATCCCAAAGTAAGGTGGTTCCCGGGCTGCTTTCTACGCCAGGCCTTTTTGCATGCACCGGAAATGAAGGCGACCCCCCGGCTATTATACTTTCTACATTGAATCCTGAGGCCTCTATTTCGTTTTTTAACTTGATGACCATATCAAAACAGGCATCACATTTTTTTTTGCGTTCCTCTAGATCGGTATTTCGGATATGTCCGTCATAAGCATGCAGGCCTTTGGCCTTGGTTACATCATTTTTGGAAATGGCTTTCCATAGTTGCAGGGCGGCTTCGTTCGATCGGCACCCCGTGCGGTTCATCCCATTGTTAAGGTCTATAAATAGAGAAACAACTTTGTTAGCCTTTACGGCTTTTTCCGAAAGCTCGGCCAAAGTATGTTCATTGTCTACCAATGTGGCGAATTTGGTGTCAGGATAGTTTTCCGTCAAATTCAAGAAACGTTCTTGGTTATGGCCTACAAGTTGCATGGCCAAAAGCACATCTGCAGCCTTGCATTGGCCTAATAATTCTGCCTCGGCGATGGTCGCACATTTGAATTTTTGAATGCCTTTTTCTTGTTGCATTCGTATGACTTCCGCCATTTTGTGGGTCTTGATATGTGGACGAAGTTTCGAAACGTCTTCCACAATCGATAACATCGATTCTATATTTTTTTTGATTCGGTCTGGATAAACGAGTAAGGAAGGAGAGCTAAGGTTGCTCTCATCTGTTAATTCGTACCATGCGCGTTCAGACATTATATCAAGTATAAAGTTCGAACATAGCTTCTATTTCTACGGCGATACCACCTGGAAGCATCATACCTACGGCACTTCGCACTCCTACACCATTGTCAGGTCCGAAAACGGAAGCCATAAGTTCACTGTAACCATTGATGACCAAAGGTTGGTCTCCAAAATCAGGAGTACAGTTGACCATCCCCAAAGTTTTTACCAAACGCTTAATGCGATCAATATCCCCAAAATGGGTATTGATGGTCGATAGCATGGTCAATGCCGTTTGCCGTGCCGCTGCTTTTCCTTCTTCCAATGTAAGTGTGTCACCAACGCGCCCCACAATTAAGGTGCCATCGCTGCTAAGACAACCTTGACCTGAAACATATAGAAAATTGTCAACGACGAGGACAGGTTTGTATAAACCTGCCGGAGGCGGGGCAGGAGGTAGTATCAGTCCTAGTGCTTTGATGTTTTCCGAGGGTGCGTTCATAATCTTTGTTTTAAATGAATATATCCATTACCAATACACCTAATAGCCCCATTACGCCAACAGTCGTTTCCATTACCGTCCATGACTTTAAGGTGTCTTTTATTGAGAGGTTAAAATATTCTTTATACAGCCAAAAACCACTGTCATTTACATGAGACAGCATTAAACTTCCAGATCCAATCGCTAAGACCATGAGTTCAGCACTTACCTCGGTTCCTTGTATTAGCGGTAAAACGATGCCGGCCGCTGTTAGACCTGCTACTGTGGCAGAACCTACACATACTCGTATGATCGTTGCGATCAACCATGCCAAAACCAATGGGGAAATTGAAGATCCCTTCAATGCCTCCCCGATATATTCACTAACCCCGCTATCGATCAAGACCTGTTTTAAGGCACCGGCACCGGCAATGATCAACAGTACCATGGTAATGCCGGAAATTGCACTTCCCATGGTCTCCGATATCTGATTCATTTTTTTTCCCCGGGCAAATCCCAAGGTATATATCGCAACCAAAACAGAAATTAGCATCGCCATAACGGGGTTGCCCATAAATACGAGTACGGTCTTAAATAGGGTTCCTGTCGGGATAAATTGATCGGCCAGTGCCCCAATGGCCATAAGAATTACTGGTAGCAAGGCTGTTAAGATACTTACCGAGGTACTGGGCATTTCTTCATCCGTAAGGACCTTGGTGCTCACAAAACCTTCTATTGGGGTCGCCTTTATGTTCTTCATGGTTCTTGACAATAATGGACCCGCGACTATAATAGCAGGAATGGCCACAATGATACCGTAAAATAGCGTCTTGCCAATATCAGCGTTGAATGTAGCTGCAATTGCGGTAGGGGCAGGATGTGGCGGCAAGTAACCGTGGGTCACCGATAAGGAGGCGAGCATGGGCAATCCTACATAAATCAAAGGCAGGCCTGTAGCTGCCGCAATGGTGAATACCAACGGAATTAGAATCACAAAACCAACCGAATAAAACATGGGAATTCCTACGATGAAACCTGTGAGAACCACGGCCCATTGGATGTTCTTTTTACCAAATTTTTCTACAAGTTTGGTTGTAATGCGTTGTGCTGCACCGCTATCGGCAACTAGCTTGCCCAGCATTGCTCCCAGACCAAGTATAAGTACCAAAAAGCCAAGTATATTGCCTATTCCCTCCTGTATGGAGCCTACCACATCGATAGGTTGCATGCCTTCGGCAATACCTACAAAAAGGGATACTAGTATAAAAGCGATAAAGGCATTGAGCTTAAAACGGGCAATAAGAAGGAATAGCAATAGAATTCCGATAACTACAATAGCAATTGGCATAGATTGGTTTTAAATAGGAATTGCGTTAAATATACAATTTTTGGATAAGAGGAAGCCTTTCCTTCAAATACATCAACGTATAGTTTTCGTAAGCATTGGGGTTTTATCCGAAACCTTAAAAACGAGCGGTTGCCAAATTAATATTTCGCTTATTGATGTGGATTCGAAATGAATTGTGATTCACCTAAAAATCATTGAAAAAAGGAAGATTAGAAGGTGTTTTTTAATACATTTATACAGAGGCAACTAACGAATACAATTACACTATTATGAAAAAAATTACACTCCTATTTCTAGTTCTAGGTTTTTGTTTGGGTTTTTCCCAAAAAAAGACCACTGAATCATCCATTTGGAACGACAAAACTTTTTCAGGCCTAAAATTTAGAAGCGTCGGACCGGCCTTTATGTCTGGCCGTCTTTCCGATATAGCGATAGATCCAAAAAACGAAAATATTTGGTATGCTGCTGTATCTTCCGGAGGTCTATGGAAAACCGAAAATGCGGGAACGACCTGGAAACCTCTAACCGATAAAGAATCTTTCTACGCCACAGGTTGTGTCACTATAGACCCCAATAATAGTGGAACGATTTGGCTGGGTACCGGTGAGAACAATGGAGGTCGTCACATTGGTGTGGGTCATGGCGTGTATTTAAGCAAAAATGGTGGCGCAAGTTGGCAGAATGTTGGACTTAAGAAATCTGAACATATTTCCAAAATCATTGTGCACCCAGATGATTCGAATGTGGTTTGGGTAGCGTCTCAAGGTCCGTTATGGAGTTCAGGCGGCGAACGGGGATTGTACAAAACTACAGATGGTGGAAAAACCTGGAAAAACACCTTGGAAATAGATCAGTGGACAGGAGTTACCGATTTGGTCATTGACCCGCTCAATCCTGATGTGCTTTATGCAGCCTCATGGCAACGTCACAGAACTGTTGCCGCCTATATGGGTGGAGGCTCCAAAACGGCACTTTATAAAAGTACTGATGGTGGTGAAAATTGGACGAAGTTGAAGCAGGGATTGCCCAAAGGGGATATGGGTAAAATCGGCTTGGCAATATCGCCTATGCAACCCGATGTGTTGTATGCGGCAATTGAGTTGGAACGCAGAAAAGGAGCAGTATATAAATCCACTGATGCCGGTGGAAGTTGGAAAAAAATGTCCGAAACAGTATCAGGAGGAACAGGACCACATTATTATCAAGAGTTGGTCGCCTCTCCTCACGTCTTTGACAAAATTTACTTGATGAACGTTCGGGTCTTGGTTTCGGAAAACGGGGGAAAAGATTTTTATACGATGAAGGAGAACAATAAGCATGGCGACAACCATTCATTGACCTTTAAGAAAGATGATCCGAACTATTTGCTTATGGGCTCCGATGGTGGAATTTATGAAAGTTTTGACGATTCCAATTCATGGAAGTTTGTTGGCAACCTGCCAATCACTCAATTTTACAAAGTAGCTGTTGACGATGCCGCTCCCTTCTATAACATTTTTGGTGGTACACAGGATAACAATTCACAAGGTGGCCCGTCTAGAACATATAATACTAGGGGAATAGCCAACCAAGATTGGTTTGTATTGCTAGGTGGAGACGGGCATCAACCGGCAACCACGCCCGGGAATCCGAATGTGATGTATGCCCAATCACAACAGGGAAACTTGCATCGTATTGACCGCACAACAGGTGAGGCGGTCTATATTAGACCACAGTCCAAACCAGGGGAAGACTATGAGCGTTTCAATTGGGATTCCCCAATCCTTGTAAGTAACCACGATCCCAAGCGCTTATATTTTGGTTCGCAACGAGTTTGGAGATCAGATGATCGCGGTGATAGCTGGCAACCTATTTCGACCGATTTGACCAAGAACCAAGAACGTCTTACGCTTCCTATCATGGGCAAGAAACAGAGTTGGGATGCTGTTTGGGATGTATATGCCATGTCTACCTATAACACGATTACGTCTCTCTCAGAATCACCAATCGATGAGAATATCATTTTTGCCGGCACCGATGACGGCCATATTCAATATACCACGAATGGTGGCAGTGCATGGACCAATTTGCCGGTAAATAGATTGCCTGGAGCGCCAGCGACCGCTTTTGTAAATGATATTAAAGCTGATTTGCATGATACCAACATAGCCTATGTTTGTCTCGACAATCATAAGTATGGCGATTATGCACCGTACCTTTACAAAACCGTCGATGGTGGAAAAAAATGGACGGCTATATCAAACGGACTGCCGCAAGGAACATTGGTTTGGAGGTTGGTTCAAGATCATGTAAACAAGAATCTATTGTTTTTGGCAACCGAATACGGTATTTATGTTTCTTTCAATCAAGGTGCTAAGTGGATTAAGTTTTCCAATGGCTTGCCAACCATTTCTTTTCGAGATCTGGCAATTCAAAAGCGGGAGAACGATTTGATCGGCGCCTCTTTTGGTCGCAGTTTTTATGTTTTCGACGATTACAGTCTTTTAAGGGAGATCAATGAGCAGACCCTAAAAGAGCAAGGGGTTTTGTTCAGTCCAAGGAAGGCCCTACAGTATACTCAAATTCGTGGGGGTAGCGCCAGTCAAGGAGGTGATTTTTTCACTGCTGACAACCCACCTTATGGAGCTGTATTTAGTTACTATCTTTCAAAAGGAACAAAGAGCAAGGCTTCGGCAAGGAAAGAAAAAGAGAAAGCAGCCAAAAAAGGAAACGCGAATATTCCCTTTCCTGGTTGGGATGCCTTGGATAATGAAAAGAATCAAACCAAGCCATCAATGGTTTTGGTGGTGACCAACAGTGAAGGGGAAGTCATGGCAAGAATCCCGGGCCCGGCAAAAAAAGGGTTTCATCGAGTATCTTGGGACCTTACCCAGCCCGTACAGACGAGTTTAAGAACATCGGCCCCTGCACGGCGGGGAAATAGAAGATTTAGACCTGCCATTACAGTAGATCCGGGTACATATTCGGTGAGTCTGTACGAATCTGTAGATGGAGAAATGACCCAATTAGGGGATACAAAGCAGTTTGAAGTAGAGCGAATTCGAAAAAATGTTTTGGAGAACCCTTTGGCCAGCCAGTTTGCTACGTATAAGAAAGAGCTTATGGAGTTTAGCAGAATGCTCGATATAACTAGGAATGATTTTGGAAAGGCGGAAAAGAAAATCAAAACTTTTGCCAGGGCACTTTCTTATGTTAAAACAGCTCCCAGTACCCTAGAGGGCGAGATCGCCGCGGTGACAAAAACCATGAATTCCCTTAAGTTGGCTTTGAACGGAAGTTCATCAAAGGCGGAGGTCGGGGAAAAAGACGACCCCACAATTCAAGATCGTTTACGAGTGGGTCAAAGAGGACTTATGGGAAATAGCTATGGCCCTACTAAGATGCACATGGAAAGTTTTGAGATGGCCAAAGCCGAATTTTCAAAATTAGCCCCCAAACTAAAAAAACTGATTACAGAAGATGTTCCAAGAATCGAGAAACTATTGCTCGATGCCGGGGCACCTCCTATTCTAGATTAAATTCGAAGTACGATAGCTATGGATAAAAGAACATTTTTGAAAAGAATGGGGCAGGCGGCCATTGTTTCGCCCTTTTTGCCCGTAGGCCTTGAACAAGAATATGACGAAGAACCAAGGCCCTATCCCATAGACAAAGAAAACGAGTTTTGGCTTCGTGTTCGAGAAGATTATGACTTAAAACCTGATTATATCAATCTAGAAAACGGTTATTATAATTTTATTCCTAAACCCACGCTAAATAAGTTTATGGCGCATGTGAAGATGGTAAATTACGAAGCTTCACATTACATGCGAACCGTACAGTGGGATAATAAGAAAAGTATTTCCGATCGCTTGGCCAAGTTGGTGAATTGTAATGCCGATGAACTTGTGATAACCCGTAATACGACAGAATCCCTTGATTTGATTTCTGGAGGATTTCCGTGGGCGCAAGGGGATGAAGCCATTTTTGCAAAGCAAGATTATGGGGCTATGCGTGAGCATTTTAAATTGATGGCCAAACGTTACGGAATAGTAAATAAGGTGATATCGATCCCGAACCACCCTAAGTCTGATGACGAAATCGTCTCACTTTATGAAAGTCATATAACTTCGAAGACCAAATTGATCATGGTTTGTCATATAGTCAATATAACTGGTCACATACTACCTATTCGAAAAATCTGTGATATGGCCCATAGTCATGGGGTTGAGGTGATGGTTGACGGCGCCCATTGTGTAGGTCACATTAAAGTTGATATGAAAGCATTAGACTGTGATTACTATGGTAGTAGCCTTCACAAATGGTTGAGTACCCCACTAGGAGCAGGACTCCTTTTTGTGAAAAAGGAAAAAATCCCCAAGATATGGCCTTTGCTCGCAGAGCATGAACGAGAGCCAGATGATATTAGTCGGTTGAACCACACCGGAACGCATCCGGTGCACACCGATTTGGCCATTAACGATGCGATAGATTATTTGGAACTCATCGGGCTAGAGCGAAAGGAAAAACGCATGCGCTACCTACAGCGTTACTGGAGCGACCAATTGCGTGATGTTCAAAATGTGGTAATCAACACTCCTATTGAGGAACATAGAAGTTGTGGTATCGCCAATGTAGGGATCAAACAGATGAAACCCAAAAATCTGGCCGAGACGCTGCTAAAAGAATTCAAAATCTTTACTGTGGCAATCGACTCTTCCAATGTAAAAGGATGCCGAATTACTCCGAACGTATATACAACGACCCAAGAGTTAGATAGCTTTGTTAGTGCGATAAAGACCTTGGCGGAACGAGGTTGATTCTATTCCCCCAGTTCGGTAATTTTCTTTTCGTACAATTTTTTACTTTCAACTACGGCTACGTTCAATTCAGACATGATATCATCAACACGAGCTTCGATGCTTTTCATTTGATCGTTGATATTATCAAAAGAATTGAGTGCAGCGGCAACTTCCAGGGCTTTGACCACTTCTACCGCATCGCCGTGCAAAAGCCGAAGCTTCCCTATTGCTTTAGAGGTATTCGCCAGGGTGCCATCATATTTGGTTCGGGCTTTTGTTATGAAGCCAAGTAAGGTATTCCGACTTTTTTCATCACTTAAGCTATTGGTTTGCGTTTCCATAGCGGTAAAGAGGTTCGCTGCTTTTTCTTTGAGATCTTCGTATTCTTTGTTTAGATTATTTACACGCTTGTCTACCTTTTCCCAGTCCCCATATACTTTGGCAAATTCTTTATCTTCATTTTTAGCATCTTCCAAAGCTCCTTTAAGGGCACTAAGCGATTCCAATCCCTTATTCACATTTTTATTGGCATTTTCTTTTTTCTTTTCGAAGGTGGATACCTGAGATTTGAATTGTTCTTTCAAACGAATTAGGTCTTCAGGGCTTTTATCCTTCCAACAGGAAACGAACAATAGGGAAACGAAGCTTAGGCAAATAACTTTTTTGAACATGTTTACTGGTTTAGGTGAATGTTTAATGGTAAAAATATAAATTAATTGGAGAAACAAGGTTTTAGCACCACGGAATTGAAAAAGAACTATTTTTATCTGTAGAAATGTGTTCTAAATTTTTGCAATGAACTTTATGAAAAACTCAGTTTACTTTGTAGTTCTTCTTTTTGCCCTAACAGTTCTGGGATGCCAAGGTGCAGCTAGCGCACAAACCCCTAGGGCAGTAAAAAAGTCGTTCAAGGAAAAGTACCCCGGTGAAAATGACCCGGATTGGCGAATCGATAAAAATGGCAATTACGAGTCACATTTTAAAAAAGACGGCAAGCATTTTAGAGCCGATTTTAGTCCAACAGGCCAGTGGATAGAAACGGAGCAAAGTATCAAAACAAAGAAATTGCCAAAAGTTGTTCTAGAGATCCTTGCAGATACCTATTGGAGGTATAAAGTAGTTGAAGTTGAAAAGGTAGATCACCATTCAAAAGGTCTGTTCTATGATGTAGAACTCATCAAAGACGGGAAGAAAATGGATGTGGAGTTCACAGCCGAGGGGAAGATCATCAATTAGTCCCTATTTTGGTAATCGGCTATTTTCTGGGGCCCTTCCAGCAATACTCGAGCTACTTTTAAAGTGCCGTCTTCCGAGGAAGATATTTCCCATTTGATCAAGGAGATGTTCCCATTTTCAATTTCTATTCCCGTAATACTGCGCGGGTGTACGCAACTACCATCATTAAACAACGGAATTTCTCCCGGTTCAGGGAATCGAGGACGATGCGTATGGCCTACTATGGTAATCAACAAGTCTTTTTCGAGAATCCATTTTTTGATGCGCCGCTCCACTTTTTTAAGCTCAATATAGTTTTTAGCAGGACTAGTGGGATCGGCTATTCCCCATACCTGAAGGGGTTTCCAGAGAACACGTACCAGAAACCTTCCCCATCTCCAAAAAGTATAGTTCCACCAATCTGCTTGATGGCCATGTGCCAAAAAAAGTTCTTGTCCAGATTCAGCGTGCTTTAAGACTACTGCTTCATGATATGAAATTCCTTCAAGGAGCTCTTTTTCACATTCGTCGACAGGGTCAAAATAGTGCGATAGGTGCTTTTTAACATACTTGGGATCCTTGTAGACCATGTCGTGATTGCCCCAAATCATGTGCAATCTATTCTCCTGGTGAAATTGTGCAAGTAACTTAAAGACGTTCTTATGCGCCTCAAAAATGTATTTGAACTGAATATTTTCCCATAATTCATCACCATCACCCAATTCGCAATAGCTAAAACCTTCGTTATAGTAGTGCTTGAGCGCATGAAAGTAGATGTTGCGGTTATTGGCAAAATCATCAGCAAAACTGTTATCCCCTCGATGACAATCACTGAACAAAATGAACTTGGAGGTGTCGTCAAAGGAAACCACTTTGGCCTGCTCGTATGCTCTTGTTAACCGAAAACGTGATGACATTGACTAATTTTTTATAAATATCGGAAATCATGATATACCTTGAGTTTATTTCATGAGGTTTCCTTTAACAAAATTCTGTATTGAGTTTTGTAATTTTATGTAGTAAAAGTCGTCTAATGGATACTATGTCTTTGAACAACTACGAGAACATGCCTATTCAGCGCGTTATAAGTTTCAATAAGCTATTGGAATATTATGATGAGTTGGCCAAGAGCAAGGATACGTTTTTAGCTGCCAAAGCGAAACGGGTTCTTGACGCTCAGGCGCCTTATCCTGAACTGCGTGAGGGGTTTACGGATGTAACTGTTTTCAAAAAGCGCGAAGATGTTATCAAAATTATTCTGGAAGATACATTTGCGGATATTCTCGGCAATAATGAAATTAAGGTGGCTTCCTTACCTTATGACAATCTAATATTTAGTTCTTCCAAACGTTTCCAAAAAATATTGGCTGATGCTGGCCCTGGTTTCGAACCTACAATTAGAAATCAAGAAGAGGACTTTAATTATATCATGGCCGCAGTTGTCGTACTAAATTTTTACTACGGTTTTAAGCTAGACTTTTCCAGACCCTACTTTTATGATATCCCAGATGCTGAGGGTGTCATGCATCATTATCGAATTTTGTACAATGCAGATTTTCTCGAATTGATGCCCACTGAAAAGGCAAAGGAGTTGACCCAGGATGATGTAAACGAGCTTTTGGAAAACTATGACAATATTGAGCTTTGGAAAGAAAAAATTCCCCCAGGGAGTTTTATTTCAAAGGGTTTTGTCATATCCAATATGTTCGACGTTACCGCTGAACATTCCATTTCTGAAATAAAATCAGCTCTAATTTCCAATGAACAAGAGAAGGATGACGGCTCTTTCATGGAAAATATGCAAGAGACATTTCGTTCCTTTTTTAGGTTGAAAAACATCAAAGTAGGTTTTGTTGCTTACGATACCACCCAAAATCAATTCGAATGTGTTCATGGTGGGGCGATGCAAAGTGTTATTTTGGGAGGCGAGGAATATGTTGACTGTGGGGAGGCGCTTTGTCCCGGTTCATACAAGGCATTGCTGAAAGACAACACGTTCTTTGCGGTTACCGACGTCAATAAATATTATGATCTTTCCGATGGAATGCCACCTTATAAGAATCTCAAAGAAGCAGGTTTTCAAAGCGCCATTTTCGCTCCAATAGCCGATAATGGCAACTTACTGGGCGTACTTGAAATAGGTTCTCCTAATAAGAACGAGTTGAATAGTGTTGTGGCTACCAAGTTAGATGATATTATGCCGTATATCGTAATGGCTGTGTTGCGGTCTCATACCGAAGAAGAAAATCTGATAGACGCTATAATTCAACACGAGTGTACGTCGGTACATGAATCGGTATATTGGCGTTTTCAGGAAGAAGCCAAGAAGTTCATGCATGATAGCCATAGGGGTGAACAGCCTTCGTTCAAGGAAATTGTATTCGACAAGGTAAACCCGCTATATGGTCAAATCGATATCAAAGATTCGTCGCATGCAAGAAATATGGCCATTCAACGAGACCTAATGATTCAGCTATCGGATGTGAATACGGTGTTGACCGAGGCTTGGCAAAAAACCAAGCTGCCGATATACGAGGAACTAATTTTCAGGGTCAACAAGCACATCGAGGAAATTAAGGAATCATTACATACAAATAGCGAACAGGCAATTTTCAATTTTATAATGGATGAGGTAAATCCGGTATTTGATCATTTGAAAAAGGTAGATTCCGAGCTTGAAAAGTCGATATTATCCTATGAGGCCGGCATTGATGAAAACACCCGATCGTATTATGACCATCGCAGAAATTACGACACTAGTGTAATGACGATCAACAAAAAACTGGCCGCTTTGATCGACAAAAAACAGGCCGAGGCCCAGTTGATGTTTCCGCATTATTTTGAACGCTATAAAACCGATGGTATTGAGCATAATATGTATATCGGGGACTCCATAGCAGGCGGTAGGGATTTTAATCCTCTTTATTTGAACAATCTTCGCTTGTGGCAGTTGCAGGTGATGTGTGAAATGGAGAATAAACACTATAGTCTAAAACCTGAACTCCCCGTACCATTAGATGTGGCTTCCTTGATTCTGGTCTACAACACTTCATTATCGATACGTTTTCGTATGGATGAAAAACGCTTTGATGTTGACGGCACCTATAATGCCCGTTATGAAATTATCAAAAAGCGGATTGACAAATCGTTTGTAAAAGGAACCAACGAACGTCTTACACAAACCGGCAAGATGGTTATTGTGTATTCTCAAAAGAGCGATGAGTTAGAGTACTTGCGGTATATTCGATTCTTAAAGTCAAAAGGATACTTTACCGGGAAAATAGAAATTGTAGAACTGGAAGGTTTGCAAGGCGTAGCCGGACTTAAGGCAATTAGGGCTGAGATATTATATAAGAAAGATCAAGAATCTGAAAAGACCTATACCTACGATGACCTTATGGAGGAATTAAAGGCCTAATCTTTTCGTTATTTAGTTCCCTCCTCAAGTACATAATTTCTCACCCCATACGTTCAGGCCCAAAGAACTTGAAGGCGATGGCAAATGCCAAAACCGAAATCACAATGCCCACGATGAATATAGTGTACGTATACCGAAGTATTTTATACTTTCGGTTCAATACCTTGCCCAAAAAATAAAGGTCTTTCGTAAGGCTTGTATAAATATAATCCTTGTCCTTGACCAATTCGTTCACAGCCCATTGATAATCTTGTAATTCCATTTTATGAAAGTTGCCGAAGAACAGCAGGTTTACCTTTTTGTTCTTTACATCTTCCTTGGTGAACTCCCCACTAGTAACATTCGGTCTGGTAGCAAGAACTGCTAAAATCATAGAGACCACACTAAAGACTACAAAAATTACCGTAGGGTAAATCAAATAGGTATTCGAAGGGTTGTCGAGTTTGGTAATGAGGTTCGATAATACCAAGGAAATAATAATTGCATTGACAGAAAGTAGAATATTTGCTTTAGTATCGGCAATATCGCTTAGGGTAAGATGGTTCTTAAGGGTAACCCTAAACAAGGTCTGAACCCCTCTATCCGGACTTTCACTTTTATATTTTGCCTTTATAGCTTCCTTTTTGGCAATTTCTTTTTCGGCCTTGTTGGCCTTTTGGAGTCTTTTTAAGTTTTTCGCTCTTCCTTCATTCCAGTTTTCAATGGCGTAATCGGTATAGAATCGATGTTCTTTTTCAAACATTTCAATGTTTGCTTTGCGCCATTCTTGAGACGAATATTCGGCAATACCGAGCAGTGACAATTCTTCTCTTAAAAACCCCGATGTCTCTGAATAACTTTTTTGCCCAAAATGGGAGGAATCCGCATCCCTGATAATTTTTTCTGCCAAATTTTGGGGCTCGTAATAGCGTTTTGTGGCATTTATATAGTTCAGGACTTTTTGGGTTTGCTCTTTGTCATACTCTTCTTTCCCCAAAAATTCGCTGGTCATGATACAGCTGTTTTCTTCATGATTGGAAGTTCCTCTAGTGTAGCCGATATCATGAAGCCAAGCCGCTAGCAAAAGCGCCTCACTTTCCTCTTTGGAAAGACTGTGCGCATCCAACAATTCTTTAGTACTTTTAACAACACGCTCGGTATGCCGTAAATTGTGATAGAGATATTTAGGACTTAAGGTGTTCGTCAATAAATCCGTCGTAAAAAGTTTAGCTTTTTCAATAATATCCGACATATAACATGTGTTAGAATCACCCCCAAATTACGAAATTCTATAGTTAAGAACCCTTACATGAAGAATTATTACTTTGTCGTCTTATGCTCGCTCTTGCTTACAGCCTGCGCTACTAAAAAGGCAAAATATGCTGATGGTGGACTGAAAGAAGAGCCATCGGTTACCAAGGAGGCGGTACATAGCGTTTACCTCATTGGTGATGCCGGGTTGTCTCCTGATAGTGGCCCTAATGCCGCTTTAAAACTGATTAAGAAGAAATTGAACGTGGCCGGCGAAAACAGTGTTGCGATTTTTTTGGGAGATAACATATATCCTGCCGGCTTGCCAAGCAAAAAAAATAACCCCAAAGCCTACGCTGACGCGAAACATCAATTGGATGCCCAGCTCAAAACCCTCGATAATTTTGAAGGTCGCCCATTATTTATTCCAGGAAATCACGATTGGTACAGTAAGGGTTTAAAAGGTCTAAAGCGTCAAGAACAATATATCGAGGAAAGGCTATCACAGAAAAATCCGTTTTTGCCTGAGAACGGCTGTCCTTTAACCCAGTTGAAAATTAGTGAACATCTTACGGTAATTGTTGTAGATACAGAATGGTACCTGACCAATTGGGACAAACATCCGGGCATGAACGATAATTGTGAGATTAAAAGCCGGGGCAAGTTTTGGGAAGAATTAGAAGGGCTTATCAAAAAAAACAGTGACAAGACAACTTTGATTGCCATGCATCATCCAATGTTCAGCTATGGCCCACATGGGGGGCAGTTTTCTATGAGACAACAGTTGTTCCAGGGCCAAAGTAGTTTTCCGTTGCCGGTTATCGGCAGCTTGATTAATGTGCTGAGAAAAACTTCGGGTGCCTCACCAGCCGACATTCAGAACAAAAGATACACCGAGTTTAAGAATCGAATGGTAACCTTAGCGCAGTATTCTGAAAAAGTGGTTTTTGCCTCGGGTCATGAACACACCTTACAGTTTATCAAAGAGAACAATACGCCGCAGATCGTTAGTGGGTCTGGAGCGAAAATAGGAGCGGCCCGTTTACTGAACGGTAGCCAATTTGCAAGCGGTGAAATGGGGTATGCCGTTTTGGAAATCTATGCCGATGGTTCTTCACAAGTGAAATTTTTTGGAGTTGGAAAGGACAATTCAGAAGATATCCTCTTCACGGCACAAGTATTGCGACCAGATAGGATTCCCCGTGAAATGGTATATCCCGATTCCTACCCAAAAGAGGCAGCGGCATCGATATATACTGATGAAGAAATAGATAAAACAGGCTTTTTTAAGACAATGTGGGGTGAGCGCTATCGCAAATATTACGGAACAAAAGTTACCGCCCCTACCGTAAATCTTGATACGTTATTCGGAGGTTTGAGACCTGTGAGAAGAGGCGGTGGGCACCAATCAAAATCTTTGCGTTTGCGACACAAGAACGGTAAGGAATATGTGATGCGGGCACTTAGAAAAGTATCCGAACTGTATTTGCAGTCAATGGTGTTTCAACAACAATATGTAATCGATGATTTACAGGATACATTTCTACAGAAGTTCCTTCTCGATTTTTATACCGGTTCGCACCCGTATGCACCTTTTACCATAGGACCACTTTCAGACGCTATAGATATTTACCATACCAATCCGGTTCTCTATTACATACCAAAGCAAGATGCCTTGGCCGAGTTTAACGTCGATTTTGGGGATGAACTATATATGATAGAAGAACATGCTGGAGACGGTCACGGCGATTTGGCAAGTTATGGGTATTCCGATACGCTGATCAGTACCGATGAAATGCTTGAAAAGCTAAGGGATGATGAAAAATTCGCTGTTGATGATCAAATGTATGTTAGAGCCAGACTTTTTGATATGGTCCTGGGCGATTGGGATCGCCATGTCGATCAATGGAGATGGGCAGAATTTAAGGACCCTGATTCAAAGAAAAAATTATACCGGCCGGTTCCCAGAGACCGAGATCAGGCGTTTTCCAATATGGGTGACGGACTCTTTATGAGTCTGGCTACAAGAATGATTCCCCCGCTTCGATTAATGGAAGGATTCAATGAAGAAATTCGAAATGTAAAAGGGTTTAATTCTTCTCCAAAAACGTATGTGTTGGATCTTGCCTTACTTGGCGAAACGCCCAAAAATGAATGGTTGGCAGAGGCGAAGTACATCAGGGATAATCTAAACGCCGAGGTTATAGATAATGCGTTTATGTCGTTTCCTGAAGAGGTGCGTGATGAGACGGTCAAAGAAATCAAAAGAGTGCTCCTAAGCCGAATTGCCGCCATCGAACAAACCGCTACTGAATACTATCATATATTAAACAAATATGCAGTGGTAACCGGTACGGATAAGGATGATTGGTTTGAAATCGATTTCATAGGCCAGAATGAAGTAGAAGTAAGCGCTTACCGTATTATCAATGGCAAAAAAAAGAGGCGCTTTTTTCACAGAAAATTTGAAAGTGATGCTACCAGGGAAATTTGGGTGTATGGTTTGGATGATGAGGATGTCTTCAAGGTAAAAGGGGATCAAAACAATAGCATAAAGGTTCGGTTGGTAGGTGGTCAGAATAGTGACGAGTATGATATTGATAATGGCGGCAAGACCTTTATCTATGACCATAAATCAAAGAAAAACAAACTTAAGAACGTAACTAATGCCAAAGTACGACTTACAGATAATTATGCCGTAAATACCTATCAACCTTTAAAAATGCGGGCATCTTTAAATCAGTTGCTGCCATTGATCGGTTTTAACCCTGACGACGGTTTAAAACTGGGCATTACCAATACCTATACATATAACGGATTTCGCCAAAACCCTTTTACACAACAGCATAGTATAAACGGCGCCTATTATTTTGCCACGAGTGGATTTGAATTGGGATATAAGGGGGAATTCGCAAATGCCATTGGTAAAGCAAATCTAGAATTGGATATAAGGGGTACCAGTCCCAATTTTGCGATTAACTTTTTCGGATTTGGAAATGAAACAGAAAACCTCGATGATGACTTAGACCTAGACTTTAATAGAGTGCGCTACAGCACCTTTAAAATTGCACCTGGTCTAGTTTGGCGAGGGCAATTGGGCAGTAAAGTGCGCACGGGAATATCATACGAGTCGATTGGAGTAGAAGAGACCGAAGACAGATTCATTAATACCTTCTATCAGCAAAACGGGGAGGAAACCCTTAAGCGTTTTATTGGAATAGATGGTATGTATACGTATGAGAATTTTGATAAGGCAGCGTTCCCTACTTTGGGCATGGCAACTTCTTTGCATATAGGCTATAAAACAGAAACCACTGAAGGGAATGGTAATTTTGGTTTTGTTGTTCCAAGCTTATCGATAGATTACAAGCTTGTTTCGAATGGTGATTTGGTCCTTGCCACAAAATGGAAGGCTCATTTTACGATTGGTGATGGGTATGAATTTTATCAGGCGGCGAGTATTGGGGGCGTAGATGGCCTTAGGGGATTTAGGAACCAGCGTTTTACCGGTAAGAAGGCCTATTATCAAAATACGGATGTTCGATTAAATCTTGGTAAACGAAGAACTGGACTTCTTCCTACATCATTGGGGATATATGGTGGTTTTGACTACGGCAGGGTCTGGGATTCTAACGAAGATTCCAATATATGGCATACGTCGTATGGTGGCGGGTTCTTTCTAAATGCCGCTGATATCATGTCGTTACGCGTTGCGCTTTTTAATAGTTCTGATGGTGCTCGTTTTTCCTTTGGAATGGGCTTTGGGTTTTAATCAATTTCCCTCTCCCAGTAGGGGCATAAAAACCTCTGCCTTCCATTTAAGTTCGTCCCCTCCCATATTGGGATTGCTATAAAAGATTTCTATTGGCTTCGGCTCAACGTTCAAATTATGTTGCGCTGCATAGTGCATCAAGTGGTACCATGCTCGATCTGAAGTAATGTAATTGCCATTATAGACGGCTTTTATGGCTTTTCTATCATGAAGTTGACCAAAGCTGATGTTTTTGATTTTAGGTAGCGTATCTGGTCTAATAATCGGAAAGCAGAATTTGAACTGTAAGCTATCGTTTTCAACATCCCAGTTCTCAACGGCTACGAATGGAGGACCGTTGAGTTCAATTTTGTTTTGGACAAGTACACTACTCAGAAAATTATAATCTTTCATCATGCCCCCGGCCTTTTGCCGTTGGGCAGTTCTTAAGGACGTATACGCATAGTAGGTAGGCTTTAGAGGCTCTTCTCCTACCACTGTTACCCTAAACATGTCTAGATGTTCCTTAATGCGTTTCATGGCTTCCATTACGGTATGTTCGCTACGTATCTTAAAAGGGGTACGTGAAAATAGCACCGACATCCGATTTTTTAAGCTGTTCACATCATTGGAAACATATACTTTTACTTGGGATATAGAATCGGAGGCCTTATTTATGTGCCACTGATATTTGAAAACGGAATCGTTGTGCACTATCTCATAACTAAAATCCTCGACTGATGTTTGCCCTAAAAATTTAGTGTCGTCCTGACTATCCAACCACGACTTTACCATTTGGTTTATAGTTCCAGGAAGGGCTTTTGTCTTGAACGCTATTTGATAGTCATGCGGTTTGATCAAGAAATACCAGCAGACGGTACCAAGAAATACCAAACCCATAAGAAGTAAAATTTTCCGCTTCATTGTAGTTAGTTGGTCGCAACTTTACCAGGGATCATTTGTAATTTGTCGACAACAAATTTTCCCAGATTACGCCCTTGTTTTACGCCAACTTCTACAGCTGCCCTATAGTGTATACCCCCGTACATTCTACTGATTGCCGCCTCATCGGCTGCCTTGTCGAATGATTCAAAGCTCCTTATAGGTAGGCCATAAGATACTTCGGTGTCATCATCAAATGCAAAATTGGCTCCAAATATATCAGTTAAGGCGGTAGAGGCGGCTCCAGAGACTACACTATGGCCACTAGTATATTCCGGAAATGGTGGTGTCTGCAATACGGGTTTCCAACTGTCATCGATATGTTCATTGATCAACGTCTCTGGCCGTATTAGATTACTGCGGTATTTTTCATCCCAACAACTAATAAAGGCATCTGCAATCGCCATAGATGTTTTGGTATAAGCGTAAACCGTCTTGTCAAAATCACTATTGGTTTTCCTGGATGCGATTTTGGTAATTCCTATCCAATGTGCACCTGGTGTAATTTTCTTGGTAGCGAACATTAAATGGCCCCGTGTTACAGAAACATATGGATTGCAATCCCAGAATTGGGCGATTTGTATTTCTTCTGAGGTATCACCTTCAGCATCGATCTTTTTGCTGATATCGTAGACTTCTTTCAACTCTTTGTAAAATGTAGAGCTTTTTTCCAATGAAAAAGGAGGTGGTGGAATAGGCTTAAACTGTTCCGCCGAATCTATTGCAAACGGTCTTATTTTGCTCCAATGTGGTTCAATACCCTCCATATAGGCAGGCGGTGTAGGTTGCCATCTTTCCGGATTGCTGGCATCTACCGTAAAACGAGGCATTGTCCTCGTCTGGGCATAATTATCTTTTGACATCCAAGTAGCGATATGGTCTGCAACTTTTAGTCCGTATGCCTTGGAAGAATCAAATAGTTTCGCATTTTTTCCCTGCCATACCGTATATAAGCTATCTTGAAGTTCTTGCATTCGCTCTTCAGAGAAAATCAGTTTCTTGCTAATTTCCATATGCGCTATTAGGGCTGAGAGCTCATACTTGATCTCTTGATCTTTTTCTGGTCGAGGAATAGGAGTAAGATCGGTTACCTGCCCTGCCAATGAATTGTACCCCTCATTGTGCAAGGCCACAATTTCATAAGCCGCAATATTGGGATAGGCGTAAATACGACTAGCTACAGGCGGTGAAAAGATATCGTGGATCATGATTTGAGTAACCTTGTCTACAGATGCATGCAATTCTTCAGGAGAAATAAGGATTGGTTCTTCTTTTTCGGTACATGAAAAGAAGAGTGTCAGTAGTGGTACAACAAGCAATAGTTTTTTAATCATTTTTTAGCATGCTTCAAAAGGGCGTAAACTTGTGCCTTTTCATTATTAAAAGTGACCAGCAAAAAGGATTTACCGGCCATAGATATGATACGTAGGTTACGAGCAGATTTTAGTGCCATATCCAATCCTAAACGGTGACCCAAAATTACATCTTTTTCAGAATTTATAAGTGCTCCGCTAAAAGAATCGAACCTACCGTGATATGGTTTTACGCCAAAATAGTTGCCCGCCGCCATAACTTCATGTTTGGTAT
Source organism: uncultured Flavobacteriaceae bacterium (assembly GCA_938017825.1). Taxonomy (GTDB): domain Bacteria; phylum Bacteroidota; class Bacteroidia; order Flavobacteriales; family Flavobacteriaceae; genus Pelagihabitans. Next base: position 31,765 of record CALIJE010000002.1, on the reverse strand, counting down.
CGCCATCAAAGTCATAGACCAATAAAGAAGTTATCGGAGCCAACTGTAAATCGTTATTAAAGGGGCGGAAGGTGAATTTTCCGTTGGTATTTTCAAGAAATCCCGAACGCAGTTCAGTTACATTGAATTCCTTTGCTTTATTTAAAACCGACGCCTCAAAAATACTTGAGATGGGTTGCCCTGCGAACTTTTTATAGGAAGGAAACTTTTTTCGGAGACCAGGCATCTGTTTTGAAAGCGCATCCAAGTCTTCGATAGGATAGTATTTGTCATCTTTATTTAGGGCGACAATGGTCTCGGTAGCGCCGTTTTCGTCAAAATCGGCATAGAACATTTTCAAAGGGAATTCTTTGGATGCCTTGTATTGTGTATTGGTGCCCCAATTCCCCAAGACAAAGTCTATATCTCCATCCGCATCCATATCAAAGGGTACTATGCTCTGCCAAAGACCGAATAACGTATCATTCAAGAAATCTGTTTCGATCAGTTTCCCTTTTTTGTTCAAAAAGAATTTTGGTGACATCCATTCCCCGATTACGATTAAATCGTCCACTCCATCTGCATCGAGGTCGTGCCAAAGGGCGTCGGTAACCATGCCAACGTTTCTTATGGCAGAATTTTCAATTATCGTAAAGTTGCCATTATCGTTTTGAAGTAGGTATGAATTCGGAATCTTGCCATAATCATTCGCGAGCATCTGATTTCCTACAAATACATCAAGGTCACCATCTTGGTCAAAATCGCAGGGTGCCAAAACGGAAGCATTTTCAAAATAATCAGGAATGACCCCTTGACCGAAGACATCATTTTTGTTTACATAATAACTATCGAGCAGAGGTTTCATTTGGGAATAGAAGTCTGCACCGCCTGTGCCAACAAGTATATCGTTCTTGCCGTCTTTATTAAAATCTTGAATAAGTGCGGCAACATCTTCTTTAATGGAATCGTTGGCAATAAGGTCATAACGTTTTTCCACATAGCTACTATCTCGTTGCAAATAGACTCGAGATGGGATGAATTTTGAACCTCCGAAATAAATATCCTCCTTGCCATCCCCATCTAAATCCCCAACTGCCGTGGCGGGTCCTCGATCCCCGACTTGATACGGCATTAATAATTGTCTATTAAAATCACTATACCCGTCTTCTACGTGTTTGAAGTCGATTCCTAAGTTGTTTGCAACTTTTGCAAACATGAGGGTTTTTTTAGGTTTAAGTAGCTGATAATCATAAGGTTTTGTATTCTCAGGGGAAACTTTCAACGTTTGATTGGTATTAATATTCAACAAGACTTGCGAAGTATTGTCTGGCCAAATGATACGTATAGAATCTATTACCTTGGTTTTCGCGTAACCAAAATGAAGCATTGGTTCTGAGGACGCTTGAAACCCTCTTGAAGTAAAGAGTTCTTTATACTGCAATTTGTTATCGGAATAGGAGAACACCTTGGTCCCTATTCCAAGTGTATTGGGAGAATGGTATGCGAACTTGATCTTTAGGAAGTTAGCCTGGTCATCGGTTCTATTTATATACAATGACGCCGGGGCATTGCTGTTATTGGTTACCAAATCTAAATCGCCATCCAAATCAAGGTCAGCAAGGGCCGTGGCTCCTGAGATAATCGTGTCATGAGTTATCCAATCACCAGATTTATCTTCAAATGAAAGGTTTTTCGAGCCTTTGAAAATGCGGTTTGCCACCGCACCTGAAGGCATTAAGGATAGGGCTTCTTGATCGACCAATTTGGTCTTGTTTATTTTTTTTTGAATCTGGTCACTAGAGACAAAGTTGATGTAATCCAAGTCGTTCGGCCTTTTTAGTATTCCATTAGAGACAAATAGATCTTGTTCCCCATCTTGGTCATAATCTGCAAATAAGGCGCTCCAGCTCCAGTCGGTTGCCGAGATACCGCTGAGGTACGCTGATTCGGCAAAACTATTGTCAGCTCTATTTATAAAAAGCATATTTCTAGGGAACTGATAGTGGTACCCGTAAACATCTGTTCGCAAACGCTGCGTTTGTATGGTGCCAGCGCTTTCAGATGCCTTCAATACTTTTTCGTCATCAGGAAGCATATCTAAAGAAATAAGATCTGGGAAACCGTCGTGATTTATGTCAGCAACATCATTGCCCATTGAAAATCGAGTGGTATGACCAAAATAGGTCCGCAGACTTTCTGAAAACGTACCGTCGCCGTTGTTCAGGTAATAGTAATCGTCTTCGTGAAAATCGTTTCCAACATATATATCGGGCAGCCCATCTTGGTTAAAATCTGAAACGGCCACACCAAGGCCATAACTATTGATGCCGCCATAAATACCTGCCTCCTTGCTGACGTCAACAAATTTTCCACCATCGTTTCGAAGCAGCTTATCCCCGGTTTGGTAGTCTCGTTTATTTCTAATTTCTGCCTTGCCATAAGACTCTTGATTATGCACGGCGTGGTTCAATAAATACATATCCAAATCACCATCTGCATCATAATCCAAAAAAGCCGCGGACGAGCTATAGGAGTCAAAATCCAAACCGTATTTGGCAGCGCTTTCGGTGAATGTCGCATCACCGTTATTGATATACAACTCGTTGTAACCGTTGAAGCCATTGATTCCTACAACGGCGCAAACATAGATGTCCAATAACCCATCACCGTTAACGTCGCCCATAACCGCACCCGTATTCCAAGAGCTATTACCGCCAATACCGGCCGTATCACTAATATCTTCGAATTGCAATTCTCCCATATTTAGATAGAGTTTGTTTTTCACTTGATTTCCCGTCAAGAAAATATCGGGAAGATCATCATTATTTATATCACCAACGGCAACTCCACCGCCGTTGTATAGATACAGATAGTCGAGAATGTTCAATTCATCTGATTCGGTGAGCGTATTTTCAAAATCCACACCAGTCTGTTCTGGACCGGGATTTGAAAAAAGACTCCCTTCATTTTTGGAACAACCAAAGCATAAAAAAGCACATATCAAATACGTTACTGCCCTGTTATTCATCGATTGCATATAATTTTGGAAAAGACTCATTAATAGCGGCTATAAGATATCGCCTTCCACCCTTGTCCTTGAAATTTGCGAGGTGCTTTACTTCTTCTCGTATAAAAAGACCACTTTGATTGTACGGCAACCACTTAAAATTCAAATTTCCGTCACCCAAAAGTACACCTCCATAATGAGCATCCAGTCTTGAGTACTGTGGTTTAAATTCGAAGTTATTCCCGGCCATTATCAGATCTAAATGACCATCCTTGTTGACATCCGCTGCCGAAATACCATTGATACAAGAGAGTTGTATTCTGGATGGTAATTTTTTGATGGTATATTTTCCACCTCCCTCGTTAATGGCAATAACCGACTCGGAGTTCCCTGCTGTTTTCAAAATTGATTTTTCATGAACTTCCGGCGCGAACAATTCGTCGACGGCCTTTTTAGAATAAGCACTTGCTTTTAGGTTTTGTTTTTTGAGGCTAACCAATTGCATGGTAAGTTCTTTCTTTTGATGAATAGGGTAGTCCTGTCCGTCTTGATGCTGGGTTACGATTTGTTCTATGGTGCCGTTATTATCAAAGTCATTGATCCACATTTTCATTGGGGCTTCAGGAGTAGGCTTGTAATGCAGATTGGTTCCTTGGTTACCAAGTACGAGGTCATTGTCCCCATCATTATCCAAGTCGACAGCGAGTACGGTATTCCACCATCCCGATAAACTATCTAGTTGTGTTGGTAACTTAGCCAATCTTCTTCCTGTATTCTTATAGACCTTCGGCGTATCCCATTCAGAAGTCGTTATCAAATCTTTTTTGGCATCTCCATCCATGTCTTTCCAGACCGCACTGGTTATCATTCCTGCTGATTGTATATCATAGGCCCTCTTTTCACTAACATCAGTGAAGGTAGCATCCCCGTTATTTTCCAAAAACAGATGGGTAGGATCAATACCATAAGTACCTACTACACTTCTTGATGCAATAAAAACGTCAATATCCCCATCGGCATCAAAATCATTTGGCGCAATGGCCGATATATTGGTAAATGCTGATGGAAGTTGCTGACTTGACTTCTTGAATACACCTTCGCCATTATTGAGATATAGCCTAGGGCGATAGCTGCGAGCATCGCCAACTTCGTTTCCTCCGGAGCCTATCATTAGATCCATATCGCCATCAGCATCAGCATCAAAAAATGCTGCAGCGGTATCCTCGAACTTCGCGTCTTCCTCAAATGCTACTTGTGAAGTTGCCGTAATTTTACCGTTTCCTTGATGGCTGTAAAGTGTGCCGGAAAGTCCTTTGGCACCTCCAATGTAAATATCTTCGTTGCCATCGCCATTAACATCTGCAATAGCAAGAGATGGCCCTTCCTGAGAGAGTAACTTGTAAATTAATCCTTCGTGGTCAAAATCGTTGTAATTGTTTTCTTGATGTGCGACCAAAGCGGGTTGTTCCAATAATTTGATTAGGGGTTCATTTACATTACCATTCATTGGTTGATAGCGCTTTTCGGCTGCTGAAATATTAAATTTCAAGGTTTGATTTACATCTACTGCGATACGTTTTTCGGTACGACCATTAGGCCAAATGACCCTCAAGGAATCTATTTTTTCAGAAGCTCCAAGACCAATGGTCATGGGGTACTCCATAGACGATTGGAATCCTCTAAAGGGAACTAGTTCTTGGAGCACCGTATGGTCTCCGTGGTAAAGAAGTACGGTGGTGCCTATACCAAATTTGTTCTTATCCTCCCCTTCGAACTGTAGTTTGATGAAGTTCTTATTTGGCGATTTGTCCGAATTGTTCCTGTAAATAAAAGATTCCATATTTACATTGTTAACCACTAAATCCAGATCGCCGTCATTATCCAAATCGCCATACGCGGCACCATTCGACATACTTAGTAAATCGAAACCCCAATTTTTATTGGCGTTTTCGAAAGTAAGATCACCTTTGTTACGATAGGCATAATTGCTTTGTGGTTTAATGGGCATTCTATCGATTATTGAATCAATAGATTGTTTTTTCCCAGTCAATGCCATTTCGCGCATAATATCATTCGCGAAAAAATCTACAAAATCTAAATCGGTAAGATCGTGGTTGATACCATTAGTGATATAAATATCGCGTAAACCATCATTGTCCATATCAAACAAAAGTCCGGCCCAGCTCCAGTCTGTAGCATCGACACCGCTATGGTAGGCTATTTCCGAAAACGAGCCGTTTCCGTTATTTAGTTGTAAGGTGTTTTGGATATACTGCTGATAGAAATCTTTGCTCTGTTTTAGTTTAAAGACATTGTAATCATCGAATTCCATAACCGCTTTTACCCTTTGGTCGGCCTCAGGAAGCATGTCGGTTATGAAAATATCGGCATTCCCGTCGTTGTTAATGTCTGCCATATCGATTCCCATGGCAGAAAGGGAAAGATGGGAAGTCCATTGTTTAATTTCTTCGTTAAAGGTACCATCTTGGTTGTTGATGTACAGGTAATCACGTTCATAAAAGTCGTTTGAGATATAGATATCGGGCCAGCCATCTTTATTGATGTCAGAAACCATTACACCAAGACCAAAACCGATCAAACTCCCATAAATACCAGCTTTCTCACTTACATCAACGAACTTCCCGTTATCGTTTCGCAATAGCATATCACCAACCCCTTTGAAAATTTCGGGAACACCTTTCCAATCTTGGGCACGGACCTTGCGTTGTTCTGCATAGCCAAGACTACTTACGGGAATATTACTATTGTTAAGGATGTAGGCATCGAGGTCACCATCACGGTCGTAATCGAAAAAGGAAGCATGGGTTGAAAATCCTGTTTTGGCAAGATTGTACTCGCTTGCCCTTTCGGTAAATGTCAAATCCCCATTATTGATGTAAAGGTCATTATCGTGATTATTGCCCTTCATATTTCCAGCATTGCTGACATATATGTCTAAAAGGCCGTCTGCATTGATATCTACCATGCTTACACCTGTCGACCATGGCTTATCGCCTTCTATGCCGGCAGATTCGGAAATGTCCTCAAATTTGAAATCCCCTTTATTTAGAAATAGTTTGTTTTTCACCATATTACCAGTGAAATAGATATCGGAAAGGCCATCGTTGTTGATATCACCAATGGCAACGCCGCCTCCGTTATAGAAGTTTCGGTATTTAAATATGTTGAAGTCTTTTTGGTTTTCTATAGCGTTAACGAAATCGATACCTGTTTCGTCGGAAGCCAATAGATCAAAAAGTGACGCTTGTTGATTGCTATTATTCTTGGTTTCCTCTTTCTTGGAAGTGCAAGCGAAACATAGCAAAAAAACGATAGATAAAAAACTGATTTTTTTCGCCCAATGTGCTATCATATTCCTAGTTTGATAAAAAGATTTTTACGTAAACAAAAGTTGAACAACCTTCACTAATTGTCCTTGAAGGACAAGGTTGCAAGATAAATAATCTTTAAATAATTAGGTGTTGGCCGACCGTTAATATTTAATCAAATAATATGAGCCCATACGCCGTTAAATATACTGGTTCACAATATTTTCGAATAATTCTTGTTTGCCACTTTGCAGTTGCAATTCTCCGTTTTCTTTTGCGATTTCGTATAGGTTATTAAGATCTAGTTTTCCTTCTTCAAAATCTTTGCCTTTTCCATCGTCGAAAGAACTATACCTTTTTTTACGCAATTGCTCGTAAGGGGAAGAAGAAATGATTTTGTCTGCTGTCAGTAATGCACGCGCAAAGGTATCGGCCCCACCGATATGTGCGTGAAATACATCTTCCATGTCTGTAGAGTTTCTTCTGATTTTAGCGTCGAAATTGATTCCACCACCTTGCAGCCCACCGGCCTTTAAGAATACCAGCATTGCCTCAGTTACTTCGGTAATATTGTTCGGAAATTGATCGGTATCCCAGCCATTTTGATAATCGCCGCGGTTAGCGTCAATACTTCCGAGCATGCCATGGGCTGCGGCAATCTCTAGTTCATGTTGCATCGTATGACTCGCTAAGGTCGCATGATTGACCTCGATGTTTAATTTGAAATCGTCTTGTAGGCCGTATTGGTGTAAAAACCCAACCACCGTGGCACAATCGAAATCATACTGATGTTTCATGGGTTCCATTGGTTTTGGCTCAATAAAGAAATTACCTTTGAAACCTTGAGATCGTGCATAATCGCGTGCCATGCCCAAGAACCTCCCCATATGGTCAAGTTCTCTTTTCATATCAGTATTTAATAGTGACATATAGCCTTCACGGCCTCCCCAAAAAACATAGTTCTCGCCATCCAAGGCCATTGTAGCATCTAAAGCCAGTTTTATTTGTGCACCTGCCCGGGCCAAAACTTGGAAGTCAGGGTTGGTAGATGCGCCGTTCATGTATCTGGGATTCGAGAAGCAATTCGCTGTGCCCCAAAGTAATTTTACTCCCGAAGCGGCCTTTTTTTCTTTAACGTATTCCACAATGATTTGCAATCTCCTCTCTGATTCAGAAAATGTAGGTGCTTCTTGTACCAAATCGAAATCATGAAAACAAAAATAATCGAACCCCATTTTTGTAATGAATTCGAATGCGGCATCCGCTTTTGCCTTTGCTGCATCTAAGGGATCGTTAGGTTGGTCCCATGAAAAATTCTGGGTACCAGGTCCAAAAGGATCTGCGCCTTGTCCGCAGAACGTGTGCCAATAAGCGATTGCGAATTTAAAGTGTTCGCGCATACTTTTTCCTGCGACTACCTTATCGGCATCGTAGTATTTAAAAGCTAGGGGATTGTCTGAATCCTTGCCCTCAAACTTAATTTCTGGTATTCCCTTAAAATATTGTTGATTTCCTATCAATGCCATGATTATTGATTTTTTAAATACAATTCTAATTCATTTTTCCATTTTCGGTATGCGGTAACGTAGGGTTTGCTATCGTTGGCAGGAGTAATGCTCTTGACAAAATCATTTTCCATTACATGCTTTCCATAGGCCTCAAAATCTCCTTTATGAAGCATACATGCTCTCCCGGCACCGATGGCTCCTGTGGTATTATAAATTTCAATTTCTTGATCTATAAGTGTGGCAATAGTTGTTGAGAACACTTCTGAACGAAAGAGATTATCATTCCCTGCCCGAATTACTGTTGCCGAAAGTTGATCGCTTTTCATGATTTCAATACCATAGATAAATGAAAAAGCGATACCTTCTAAAGAAGCCCTACACAAGTGAGCCTTGTTGTGGTTGTTCAGATTAAGATTGTTGATCTTGGTTCCCAAATCTATATTGTTCAGCATACGTTCGGCACCATTGCCAAAAGGATGAATGGTAACTCCGTCTGACCCAATAGGTACTGAGGCCGCTAATTCGTTCATTTCAGCATAAGAGTTCACATTAAGGTTGTTGAGCAACCAACGGTATTGTATGCCGGCACCATTGATACAAAGTAACTTGCCGATACGCACTTTTTCAGGTGAAAAGTTAACATGTGCAAAATTGTTGATTCTTGAACTTTCTTGAGTAGCGGGGCTAGCGGTAACCGCGTAGACAACTCCTGATGTACCGCCAGTAGCGGCGACCTCTCCAGGATTAAATACATTTAGCGACAATGCATTGTTGGGCTGGTCGCCGGCCCTGTATAAGATTGGTGTGCCTACTGCTAATCCAGATTCTTGAGATCCCTTGTTATCTACCTTACCTTGTAAAGCAAATGTCTCCTTAATTTCGGGTAGATGATTTTTATCAAGTCCAAAATGATCTAAAAGCCATTCTGCAATTTTATTTTGCTTAAAGTCCCAAAATATACCTTCCGATAGTCCGGAGATCGTAGTAGTAATTGCACCACTTAGTTTATATGCAATAAAATCTCCCGGGAGCATTATTTTGAAAATGCGGTTGTAAATATCCGGTTCATTGTCTTTGACCCACTTTAGTTTTGATGCGGTAAAGTTGGCCGGTGAGTTCAACAAGTGCTGTGAACATTTGTCGACGCCCAATTTATGATAAGCTGCTTTACCAATTTCAACTGCTCTGCCATCGCACCAAATTATTGAATCGCGTAAGGTAGAACCAGAATCATCCACAATGACGAGCCCATGCATTTGGTAGGCGATGCCAATACCGGTAATGTCACTTGAATCGATTTGGTTTTCAAGAAGCAATCTTTTTGTCGCGGCACATACATAGTGCCACCAATCATTTGGATCTTGCTCGGCCCAGCCATTTTGCGGCGCATTTATGTGCATTTCATTAGGAGGTTCACTAACTACTGAAATCGCTTGGCCATTATCGGTTCGTATCAAAGCGGCCTTAATGGATGAACTGCCGATGTCATATCCTATGGAATACATTTCTTAATTTCTGTAAACGGTTCAAGAGACAAGTTATCGCTTTAGTTTTGATTGTCAAATACCCGAACAAAAAAAGCCCCGATGAATATTCATCAGGGCTTTTCGAATATTATTCGGCTAAATTTTAATACCCGGGATTTTGAACCAATGCTGGGTTTGCCAATAACTGCGAAGCAGGAATCGGGAACAATTTATACTGATCGTTTCCGACAGCTCCAGAAGCTTTGAACAGCCAATCTCTAGTATATTGTCCGAATCGAATCAAATCATTTCTTCTCCATGCTTCAGCAAACAACTCACGACCTCTTTCATCAAGAAGATCTTGTTCACCTACTGCTCCAATTGGAGTGGCACCTCTAAGTACACGAAGTTCGTTGACCATTGCAGTAGGGTCACCGCTGCTACGCATCATGGCTTCTGCTTTCATCAAATGCGCATCGGCATATCTGAAAACAATTTCATGCCCTCTAAATGCTCCATATCGAGGTGCATATTTCATCACTCGAATTCCGGTGGTTTCATCATTGTTGATGATATTTGGAGCACCGGTACCATCTAGGAAATCTCTTTTGAATGTCAAAGGAGCACCAGCACGATCTTGAAGAGGTGTACCATCTAAAGCGTATTGTTGTCCAACCAAGAAACCGTTACCAACATTGGAACCAACTTCGAATCCTCCTTCATCTTCTGTTTGATCGGCTCCGGTAAAAGGTGTACCCATTTGAGGAACACCACCACGTCTTTCTTCTTGCCCGTCTAAAGCAGGGCCGCCTATGATATCAACACGGTTGTTGTCTGGGTCACCTTCAAATAAATCGTAATATTCGGCAAGAGTACTAAAGCCGTTCCAACCACCACCTCCTAAAGAAGTAGAGTTGTAGTGCAAACCGTTGAATATACGGTTACCAACACCTGAGGCCAAAGACCAAATGGTTTCATTGTCAGCAGAATCTCTAAAAAGATCGAAGTATCCTGCTTGAAGGTCGTAACCTTCACCTGCAATCTCGTCGACCAAAGAAATAACCGCTGCCATATCACCACCATCAGGGCTTCCACCTGTATAAACATGCTTGTTCAATAAAACTTTGGCTTTAAGGTATCTTGCAGCCGCTTTACTTGCTCTTCCATTAGCCTCACCACTAGCAGCGGCAACACTTGGAAGGTTAGAAATTGCAGTATCCAAATCAGCAAGAATAAAATCTACTGCTGCCTGACCAGAAAGTACTTCGGGCAAGGTAGAGGATGGCAAGGTCACGTCTCTGAACGGAACCTGACCATAGAAGTCAAGAATGGTCCACATACTAAAGGCACGAACAAAACTTGCATCACCGATATTTCCGGCAGAAGGGCTACTTCTAGAATCCAATATCTGAGAAGCGAATAATTGGTTTGCATTCCAATCGTTCCACACATTAATTATAAATGCATGTTCGGGAGACCAAAGATGCTGGTGTAAACTAGACCAAAGGCCGTTATCACCCCAGTCAGTTCCTCTTGTAGGGATCAAGGCCGCATCAGCTGTAACTTCCATTAGAGCAAATCGTCCACCTTGGTCACCATACTGACCATTCATTCTATTGTACAATTCATCAACCGTTGATGATGGATCAGCCAAGCCCTGAAAGCCTGTACTAATGATCGAGTCTGATTCTTCAATCTCCAAGTCGGTACAGGAAACCAATCCTGCCACCATAAGGAGACTTACGAAATAAAATTTTAAATAACTTCTTTTCATGATTAACAATTTTTTTAATTAGAATGATGCGTTTAAGCCAAAGGTTATTGTTCTTGGATTAGGGAAACCAGACCAGTCAATACCTCTTGTTGGTACTCCAGAACCTAAATCTCCCGTAGCAACGGTAATTTCAGGGTCAAGACCAGAATAATCTGTAATTAAGAACAAGTTCTGACCGGTTAAGGACAAACGCAGTGTTTTAAACAAGCCTTCTCCATCTAGAGGAACATTGTATCCCAAGGTTGCGTTTTGGAAACGAACAAAATCTCCTTTTTCCAAATATCTTGTAGAAACATCCGCGGAAGCACCCGGGGCATCGCCACTATTAACCAAGTCTTGAGTAACGTTTCTAGCATTGGTTATAGAACCAGAAGTGAAGAAACCGTTGGCTGTGTTGTTGTAAACAGAGAAACCAAACTGCCCTGTGAAATAGGCGGATAGATCCCAGTTCTTAACATTAAGGTTTAACGAAAGTCCTGTGGTGATGTCTGGAAGTGCGTCTTCCCCAACAAAAACTTTATCTTGGAAAACATCACCGACACCATCTCCATTTTGATCGGCAAAGGTCGGTTGACCGGCTGCATCTAAACCAGTGAACTCGGCCATATAATATGAGAAAAGCGATTGACCCGCAGCAAAACGCTGGGCGAAAGCGCCTGAAAGACCTTGACCATTAATGGCCCCGGTATCGATTAGGCCACCAAAATCCTGAACTTCATTTTGGTTATAAGCGATATTGAATGAGGTAGAGAACGAAGAATCTTCGCCGCGCAACCAGTCGTAAGCCAACGCAAGCTCAATACCTTGGTTGATAATAGTTGCATCAACATTACCGAACTGGAACGGATCAACTGCTGGTGCAGCAGGTGGCGTACGTAAAAGAATATCGGTTGTTTTATCGCGATATACATCGATACTACCTGTGAAACGATCGTCAGCGAAACCAAAGTCTAAACCAACGTTGATATTCAGGGTTGGCTCCCATCTTAGGTCAGGAACGTCTGTTGCAACAATGGCCAAACCGTTTTGATTTACCACACCGTCGTTTTGAATTCCTAAGCCACCGAAACGTTGTCTTGAAACAAAGTTACCATAACCTAATCCGTCTTGGTTACCAACAACCCCACCACTCAATCTTAACTTCATGGTAGAAACATTTTCACCTAAGAAACCTTCTTCCGACAACTTCCATGCGAATGCACCAGAAGGGAAAATACCATATTGGTTTTCAGGTCCGAATCGAGAAGAACCATCCGCTCTAACCGTAGCTGTAAAAAGATATTTGTCAGCAATACTATAGTTCAAACGTCCGAAAAACGACTGCAACTCATCAGTATTATCAAAAGTATCTGCTGTAATGGCGCGTACCTTTCTGCTGAATGGAATAGCGACCGCCTCCCCAGATACAACAGCTGGTAATAATCTGTTTACCAATAATGTACTTGTATTGGTACCGTAGTAGAACTGTTGAAAGGCTCCGTTTATAGCAGCTTCCGCTCCTTCTACATTACTTTTAAGGTCTCTACCCATTTGGTTGAGGTCGGTTGTACCAAAACCTCTACCGCTTGAGAACCTTCCTGAAGAATTGAAATCCTGAAAGGAATATCCAACTAAGAAATCCAAATTAGAGTTTCCAAAATCTTTCTTGTAATTCACGGTTGCCTCTAAAAGTTTATTTTCTCTTTCAAGGGTGTTGAATGATCCGAAACCGGTACCTTCTACACCGTTGAAGTTCTGTATATTACCTGACAATACAGAAATGTTCTCACCATCAGAGGTATCGTAACCTACATTTACTTTGGCGCTAAGCTCATCGGTAAACGCATATTCGGCCGAACCATTCAATAGAATTCTATTGGTTTGGGTTCTATTTTGTGAATATGCCAATAAGTTAGCAGGTAAGATAGACGCTCCACCATCGGTGAAATCTGGATCGGTACTCCAAGTTGGGTTGGCCGCATACGAGGCTCCCAAAATATCACCTCGGAAACCAGCCCCTGGATTTAATGGAGCGGTTTCATCGTTTACCCTAGATATGGTAGTCGAAACTCTTAACGTCAACTTATCGTCCAAAAATCTATGCGATGCATTGATTCGCCCAGTAAGTCTTTCCATATCGGTCTTTTCGATAACACCGAATTGTTTTGAATAACCGAACGTTGCACGTACATTTCCTTTACCATAGTTATTGGAGTAGGAGATGTTGTTGTTCGTTGAAGCTGCAGTTCTCGTAATGAAATCTTGCCAATCGGTATCTCCGCCAAAATCAACAGCTGAAGCGTCTCCGCCAAACTGGTTTACTGCGCTCAAGAACTCATTTCTATTCAATAAGTCGTAGCGGTTGGCAGGCTTGGCAACACTAAGGCTAGAGGAGAACTCCACTTTTCCTCCAGAAGCACCTTTTCCACTCTTGGTGGTTATGATGACAACCCCATTCGCACCTCTAGAACCGTAGATGGCCGTAGCGGACGCATCTTTAAGAACACTAATGCTCTCAATATCGGCAGGGTTTAGGAAGTTAAGCGGGTTTCTAGTATCGTTCGAACCTTCTCCTACAGTACCGGAAGGCGCCGTATTATCGCCTGAGAGCGGCACACCATCCACAACGAAAAGTGGATTGTTGTTCGCACGTACAGATTTAGAACCCCTAACATTTATAGAGATTCCTGCACCAGGCTCACCACTCGTTTGCTGAATATTAACACCAGCCGTCTTACCTTGAATCAATTGTTCCGGAGAGGCAATAACACCCCCGTTGAAATCTTCGGCCGAAACAGCCGCTACAGCACCGGTGGCATCTTTGACCGTTGTGGTACCATAACCAATGACAACGACTTCTTCCAATGCTTCAGCATCTTCGGCAAGTGTTACATTGACAGTACTTTGACCATTGACCGCTACTTCACTTGTTTTGTAACCTATATAGCTAAATACAAGTGTAGCACCCTCGCCAACCGTAATTGTATAGTTGCCATCGAAATCGGTTTGCGTGCCATTCGTGGTTCCCTTCTCCAATACATTGGCACCTGCAAGTGGGCCAGTTGCATCCGAGACAGTACCCGACACTTCCTGAGCTTGAGCAATTCCGAAACACAAAAATGCTCCGATCATCACTAAACTTTTTAAGAGCGTAATCTTCATAAATTGTTAGTTTAAAGTTGAGTTAATTTTTAATTAGATTAAAATGTAAGAGTTAAAAATATGTAAAAAAATGTTAAATCAAGCAATAAAGGCCGTGCTATAACTACGCAAACGGTTTCGTGTTGATAACTTTTTCAAAGTATCATATTCAAATTTTTTCAAGTATTAAATTGTGCTATCTTCGAAATTCAGCCATCAAAGATGGTGTTTTAATAAATATTGCCAAATATAAGTCTTTTTCAATTGCTAAAAATATCACAACTATACTGCGCCTGTTGAACGATATGTTAAAAATTGGGAAAACAATTAGAAAGCATGCCTCAAAAAACTAATTTGCCAATAATTAAACCCTAATGCCTGAAAAAAGGTGAGAAAAAAAATAACTCTAAAGGATATTGCCCGGGAATTGGAAGTTTCTATTTCCACTGTTTCCAAGGCGTTGAAAAACAGTGAGGAAATCGGGAGAGACACTAAAGAAAAGGTTCAGGCCTTTGCGAAGCTGTATAACTACCGTCCCAATAACATTGCGATAAGCCTCAAGAACAAGCATACCAAAAACATAGGGCTCATCATACCCGATATAGTGCACTATTTTTTTACGACGGTTTTTCGAGGCATCGAAAAATACGCGAATAGTCGTGGTTATAATGTAATAGCATGTTTGTCTGATGCTTCTTTTGACAAAGAGGTCATCAACATGGAAATGCTTGCTAATGGCAGTATCGATGGCTTCATTATGGCACTTTCTAGCGAAACGCAGGAAAAAAGTGACTATAACCATCTACGGGAAGTTACCGAACAGGGCATTCCATTGGTTTTATTTGACAGTACTACGGATGAAATAGAATGTGATAAAGTTGTGATTGACGATGAGCAAATTGCATATGAAGCCGTGAAAAAAATGGCCGGCTCAGGAAAAAAGCGAATTGCCTTGTTTTCAACAGGGGCCCATTATAATGTAAATAAAGCGAGGACCAAAGGGTATTTACGTGCCCTGGTAGATTGCGGTCTTGAAGTAGATGAAAAATTAATTTTGGAATTACCGCCTGAGAAGAATATTGATATTATCGATCCCTTTTTGGAGTCTAACAGTATTGATGCAGTTTTGGCCGTAAACGAGATTACGGCCATACACGCCATGAACTTGGCCAGGAAAAAAGGTTTCAGAATACCCGAGGATATTTCGTTCATCGGTTTTACCGACGGCTTGCTTTCGAAATATGCCCAACCTTCCTTGACCGCAATTGCGCAACATGGCGATCAAATGGGCTCGATAGCTGCGCATATGCTTATAGAAAGGATAGAAAGCGAAAATGAAGAAGAGGAGGAACCAGTTTTTCAGACTAAGGTTATTGAAGCCACTCTAATCGAAAGAGATTCTACGATAAATTAAATTACACGTGTTTACGAAATGATAAAAACCGGATTTATTTTCGACCTGGACGGGGTAATCGTTGATACTGCCAAATACCATTATTTGGCGTGGAAAAAATTGGCCAACGAGCTCGGGTTTGAGTTCACCCACGAACACAATGAGCAGTTCAAAGGTGTTAGCCGTAAAAGATGTCTGGAAATTTTATTGGATATAGGCGAAGTAGAGTCAAGTCAAGAACAATTCGATAAATGGATGATAGAAAAGAATATTGACTACTTGGCCTACATTGAGGAGATGGATTCCTCAGAGATTCTCCCAGATGTTCCAAAAGTTCTAAATTTTCTTAAGAACAGGGGCGTGCCCATTGCTTTGGGTTCGGCAAGCAAGAATGCCCGACCTATTTTGGAAAAGGTTGATTTGTTGCACTATTTTGATGTTTTGGTCGATGGGAACAATGTTACAAAGGCAAAACCAGATCCTGAAGTTTTCTTGATAGGAGCGAACAAACTAGGCGTGCAGCCAATAAAATGCATTGTTTTCGAAGATGCTGTAGCCGGTATTGCAGCGGCGAATAATGCTAAGATGACAAGTATCGGCATTGGTGATTCGCAGACCCTATCAGAGGCAGATTACAATTTTAATGATTTTACGGAGATTGATTTGGCCTTTTTGGAAGGGCTGTTGACATAATAAAAGAGATACTAACATTCAATGAATCAAAATTATATCAAGGCCGACGCGTGGTCTATTATCGAAGAAGGTTTTGACAAAGACCGAATTAAATCTTCCGAAAGCCTATTTAGTATTGGCAATGGTGCCATGGGGCAGAGAGCCAATTTCGAAGAACACTATTCCGGTGAAACCTTTCAAGGGAGCTATATTGCCGGAGTATACTATCCAGACAAAACTAGGGTAGGGTGGTGGAAAAATGGGTATCCCGAATATTTTGCCAAGGTACTTAATGCTCCTAATTGGATTGGTATCGATGTACTTCTAAATGGAGAGATGCTCGATTTGAACAGCTGTCAAAAGGTCTCAGGTTTTAGACGTGAGCTGAATATGAAGGAAGGCTGGTACAAAAGATCTTTCAACGCTATTTCGATCAATAATATTCATATTAAAGTTGTCGCGACCCGTTTTTTAAGTTTGGACTTAGACGAGGTAGGGGCGATAAAATATGAGATTACTCCGGTAGACTCAGATGCCGAAATTACTTTGCAACCTTATTTGGATGCCGGAATTACAAATGAAGACAGTAATTGGGACGATAAATTTTGGAATATCACCAAGGTGACTGCTGATAACGGACAAGCTTTTGTTGAGGCGCATACCATGAAAACGAATTTCGCGACCTGTACCTTTATGCAATCGCATTTGATGTTGGATGATACCACTATTGATACAAAGCCAATAATTGAATCGACCGATGTGCGTCTCGGAATGACTTTTAAGCAACATGTTGCTAAAGGAGCAACACTGACCATTTACAAATATGGTGGCTATGTGGTAGATCGCAACCATAAAAAAACCGAGTTGCTCCAAGCGGCTAAAAATGTCTTGGCTAAGGCAACAGCTATTGGTTATGAAGCCCTACTTGAAAAACAAAAGCAAGAATGGTCGAATATTTGGGAGATGAGCGATATTACCATTGAAGGTGATGTAAAAGCGCAGCAGGGAATTCGATTTAATATTTTCCAATTAAACCAGACCTATCTCGGTACAGATTCTAAATTAAATATTGGTCCCAAAGGATTTACGGGAGAAAAGTATGGGGGCAGCACCTATTGGGATACAGAGGCATATTGTATTCCTTTTTATATGGCCACTAAAGACCATAAAGTGGCAAGGAATTTATTGGAATATCGCTACAACCATCTTGACAAAGCGATCGAAAATGCCGAAAAATTGGGCTTCTCGAATGGGGCAGCATTGTACCCAATGGTTACCATGAATGGTGAGGAATGCCATAATGAATGGGAAATTACATTTGAAGAGATACACCGCAACGGTGCAATTGCCTATGCAATTTTCAACTATTATCGCTTTACGGGTGATTATTCCTATATACCTGAGATGGGCCTTGAGGTGCTTATTGGCATCGCCAGGTTCTGGCAGCAACGTGCCACTTTTTCAGAGGAAAAGCAGCAATACGTCATACTTGGGGTTACAGGACCAAACGAATATGAGAATAATGTAAACAACAATTGGTACACTAACTACCTCGCAAAGTGGTGCATTGACTATACATTGGAACAGCTAGACAAAGTAGCCCAAGGATATGAACAGGATTATGGACGCATCATAGGAAAAACGGAATTAAGCGAGAATGAGCTGTCTAAATGGCAAAAAGTTTCAGATGGAATGTACTTGCCCTATTCCCAAGCTCATGATGTATTCTTACAACAAGATGGTTTTTTGGATAAGAAATTGATAAGTGTTGATGATTTGCCTAAGTCTCAGCGACCTATAAATCAAAAATGGAGTTGGGATAGAATTTTGCGGTCACCTTATATCAAACAAGCAGATGTGCTGCAAGGATTCTACTTTTTCGAAGATCATTTTTCCGAGACACAGCTCGAAAAGCATTTTGATTTTTATGAGCCTTTCACGGTGCATGAATCTTCACTTTCACCTTGTGTACATAGTATTCAAGCTGCCAAACTGAACCGGATGAAACAGGCATACACTTTTTACTTGAGAACTTCTAGATTGGATTTAGACGATTACAATAAAGAGGTCGAGGAAGGTTTGCACATAACCTCAATGGCTGGCACCTGGATGAGCATTGTAGAAGGCTTTGGAGGTATGAGAGTACTGGATGACAAGTTATCATTTACGCCAAGAATCCCCAAAGAATGGACGTTGTTTTCGTTTAAGGTGAATTTTAGAAACCGTATCTTAAAGGTTACTATTGATCAAAAGGGCAGTAGTTTTAAATTGGAAGGCAACTCAGAAATGTCGATACGTGTCAATGGAAAACGGGTCGTCCTAAAACCAGAAATAGTAACTAGTACATAATATGAAAACTTCAATCAGCTACATTTTACTACTAGCTTTAGTATGTGTTGTCGGTTGTGAAGATGAAATGGAAGAAATGAATGAACGGCCGAAAAAAAAGGAGGTAGTATATCAGGTTTTTACCCGTTTATTCGGCAATACGAATTCAACGAACAAGCCTTGGGGTACAATTGAAGAAAATGGTGTCGGGAAGTTTTCGGATTTCTCGGAGGAAGCTTTGAGAAGCATAAAGAATTTGGGTGTTACATATATCTGGTATACGGGAATACCACATCATGATGTGATTTCCGATTACTCCGAATTCGGCATTTCTAATGACGACCCGGATATCGTAAAGGGACGGGCGGGTTCTCCATATGCCGTCAAAGATTATTACAACGTAAATCCTGATTTGGCCGATGACCCCACAAATAGATTGGAAGAATTCAAGGCCCTGATTCAGCGTACCCATGATAGTGGCCTAAAGCTCCTTATTGATATAGTACCTAACCATGTCGCAAGAAATTATGAAGGGAATACGACCCCGGAAGGAAGTGAGCCTTTTGGGGCATCTGACGATACTTCGGTAGTATACGCTCGCGATAATAATTTCTATTATATCCCAGACGAAATTTTTCAAACACCCGAATGGAAGGATGGGTATTTACCACTGGGCGGTGCTCAGCATCCTCTGTCTGATGGTAAATTTGTTGAAAATCCGGCAAAATGGACGGGTAATGGTTCACGTTTGCCTCGACCAGACCAAAATGATTGGTACGAGACCATTAAGGTTAATTATGGGGTAAGACCAGATGGGTCTTTTGATTTTGATATATTACCAGAAGATTTTGGTTCAAAAAGTTATACCGAACACCAACAGTTTTGGGCGGCCAGGGAAGTACCCGATTCGTGGAAAAAATTCAAGGAGATTGCCCTGTATTGGTTAGAAATGGGAGTTGATGGTTTTCGGTTTGATATGGCCGAAATGGTTCCCGTAGAATTTTGGAGCTATATGAACTCGCATATCAAAACAGAAAATCCCGATGCGTTTTTATTGGCCGAGGTTTATAATCCATCATTATATCGAGACTTTATTTTCAAGGGGAAGATGGATTATCTCTATGACAAAGTAGAAATGTATGATTCTTTGAAGCATGTAATGCAGGGTCATGGGTGGACAGATCATTTAGCCGTTGTTAAAAAAGGCTCTCAAGATATTGAACATCACCTAGTACATTTTTTGGAGAATCATGACGAGCAGCGAATTGCCAGCCCTGAATTTGCAGGTGATGCCAAAAAGGGAATGCCTGCAATGGTGGTATCTGCAACGATGACCAGCGCGCCTTTATTGATTTACTTTGGTCAGGAAGTTGGTGAGCCCGGTGCAGATAATGCAGGATTTGGAACGCCATCGCGAACCTCTATTTTTGATTATATCGGAGTTCCGCATTTACAACGTTGGGTAAATGAAAAGAAGTACGACGGCGGACAATCAACTGAGGACGAAAAGCAACTTAGGGATTTTTACCGAAGGTTATTGAACTTTACGATCGCCAGCGACGCCCTAGGCGCAAATTATGAAGATATTCATTTTTTTAATAAAGAAAATACAGATACCTATGACCATCGTTTATTTTCTTATGTGAGATGGTCCGAGATAGAAAGGCTTATCATCATATCAAATTTTGATGATGAACAAGTACATGATCTTCAACTTAAAATACCAAAAAGTATATTAGATCAATGGAATGTTACCTATGGGGAGTATCCACTTACAGATATGCTTTATGGTTCTGAGAAGACCCTAATGGTCAATGATAGCATTGGTATGGTAGACTTGAAGCTACAACCGTTGGAATCATTTATTTTAAAGATGAATTGATTTAATTCGTCTTCACTCCCTTAAAAAATCCCTCAAAATGTAACAGTACCATAACTCTCTTCGGGCTACAATATCAAATGCAATTGTATATTTGAAGAAGAATTTTACTAAACCCATTTTAGGATGAAATATTTAGCACTTTCACTTTTCCTACTTTTGTTTCTAAGTTGTAATAGTATGAACGAACCATTGGTTATTGGTCATCGCGGGGCTATGGGTCACGAAACGGAGAATACTTTGGCATCGGTTCAAAAGGCCCTAGACCTTGGTGTAGATGGCATAGAGATAGATGTTTTTAATGTGAAAAGCGGGGAAACCGTTGTTTTTCATGACAGTAAGGTCGATCGTTTGACCAACGGAGGAGGTAAAATCGAAGAGTATAATTTTGTTGACTTACTTAAACTCACTTTGGATGGAAATCATAAAATACCCATGCTACAGGATGTCCTAAAATTGATCGACAATAAGGTGCTGCTAAATATTGAACTTAAAGGAGCAGGCACTTCGAATCGAGTCAATTTTATCATGAATTATTACATCGATAATAAAGGTTGGTCCCCAGAGAATTTCGTGATATCGAGTTTTAATTGGGATGAACTACGCGTTATGCGAAAGCTAAATCCTGAAGTTGCAATCGCCGTTTTAACCGAGGATGATCCTCAAGATGCAATTGCGGTAGCAAAAGAGTTGCAGGCGGAAGCGATTAATCCGAATCATAAAAAACTTAACAAGGAGAATAGTGTCGCTATCAAGGAGGCAGGTTTTAAGATCTACACATGGACGGTGAACGAACCTGAAGATATTCTCAAAATGAAACGACTTGGTGTCGATGGCATTATTACGAATTTCCCAGAACGCGTCAATTAAATGTACGACGTTTTAATAATTGGAGGCGGTGCGGCCGGATTTTACGCTGCCATACATATTGCCGAGGCCGAACCAGAATTAAAAGTGGCCATTATAGAGCGAGGAAAAGAAGTCCTGGGAAAAGTAAAGGTCTCGGGTGGCGGGCGTTGCAATGTTACCCACGCAGAATTCGATCCTAAGGAGTTGGTCAAAAATTATCCCAGGGGTACAAAAGAGCTATTGGGCCCGTTTTATAATTACGGTACTGTTGATACCATTGCCTTTTTCGAACAACGCGGAATCAACCTAAAAATAGAGGACGACGGTCGTATGTTCCCGACCACGAATTCTTCACAAACCATTATAGATTGCTTTTTGAATGAAACCGAACGTTTGGGCATTAATATATTGCGTCATAGTTCGGTAACCGAAATAGTGCAAAAGAATTACGAAAATGCCCCTAATGCCTGGGAGGTTACTACAATCAAGGCAAAATACAAGACCAAGAAGTTATTGATGGCGACCGGAAGCAATCCTAAAATATGGAATTTACTTGAAAGTTTGGGGCATACCATAGTGCGGCCCGTACCTTCTTTGTTTACATTCAATATCAAAGATGAACGCATTATCGGTATTCCTGGTCTGAGCACCAATGCCATGGTTTCTGTTTTGTCGAAAACACTTTTCAATCCGAAGATTACCATTAAATTGAGAAGTAAAAAAGCTGACGACATTGTCTTGTCAGAAGAAGGTCCGGTTTTGATTACCCATTGGGGACTAAGTGGGCCGGCTATTCTTAAACTTTCAGCATGGGGGGCGAACCTATTGCATGATTGCAATTATCACTTTAGAATCAGGGTAAATTGGTTACCTGACTATAATATAGGCTCGATCTTTTCCTATTTGATGGATATAAAAGAAGTAGAAGCAAAAAAAACTGTCTTACGAACCAAAGCATTTAATGTGCCAAGACGCCTGTGGACCAACCTAGTTCGTGCTTCGCATATTTTAGAACCCACTAAATGGGCCGATGTTACAAAGCAGCAAATTCAAAATCTTGCTGATCAATTAACAAAATGCGAGTTCAAAGTACAAGGAAAAAGTACCTTCAAGGAAGAGTTTGTTACCGCCGGGGGAGTAGAACTAAAAGAGATCAACTTTAAAACCTTTGCAAGCAAGAAACTTCCGAATCTCTTTTTCGCCGGTGAAATCATCAATGTAGATGCGATTACCGGAGGTTTCAATTTTCAAAATGCGTGGACAGGCGCTTATATGGCCGCTCAGGGAATCGTGAAGGCTTAGTCTACTCTACTAAATTTTAGTCATATGAAAACATATATCGCACTTCTAAGAGGGATCAATGTTAGTGGTCAAAAAAAAATAAAGATGGATGCCTTGCGAAAAATGTTCGATAAGCTGGCTTTCGAAGATGTTCGCACCTATATTCAAAGCGGCAACATTGTTTTCAACACAAGCATTACCAGTGAGGTACAAGTACAACAATCCATCAAAACAGAAATTGCCAAGTCTTTTGGTTTTGACGTACATGTACTGGTGAAGTCAGTCAACGATCTTCGTAAGATTCTTGAAGCGAGCCCTTATACCGATCCAGTAGATTTAGAAGCGAAGCGTGTATATTATGTTTTGCTAAAAAATGCACCTTCGCCTGATGTTGTTCCGAACCTCGATCAGAGTGATTATCCAAATGAGCTATTTCACATCACTCCCTCTTGCGTTTATCTAAACTGTATTAATGGGGCCGGTAAGGCTAGATTGACGAATAATATTATCGAAAAAAAGTTGAACGTAACCGCAACAACCAGAAATCATAGAACCATGCTCAAGTTATTGGAAATGGCGTCCTCATAAGGTTCGTGAATTTTTTTTAAAACTATCTTTGCATAAATTCAATACCAAATGACAGAGCAAGATTTCGTTCCTAAACCATATGAAAATCAAGTTCAAGAAGGAAAGGCGTCCTATCGTTCGCCAAGCAATATTGCTCTTGTTAAATATTGGGGTAAGAAAAAGGATCAGATTCCCGCAAACCCTTCAATCAGTTTTACACTTGATGCCTGCGCCACAACTACAACACTCACGTATAAAAAAAGAGGGTATAAGGCAGATGATTATTCTTATGAGTTATTTTTCGAGGGTCATAAAAAGGACGCATTTAAACCCAAAATCGATGTTTTTTTAGGTCGTATTGAAAAATACCTCCCCTTTTTAAAGGAATACCACTTTGAAATCGAAACTTCAAATTCATTTCCGCATAGTAGTGGTATCGCCTCTTCAGCTAGCGGCATGTCGGCCTTGGCCCTTTGTTTTATGCACTTGGAAAAGGAACTAGTACCAGAAATGACCCAAGATTATTTTATCAAGAAGGCTTCCTTTTTGGCTCGTTTAGGTTCTGGAAGTGCCTGTAGAAGTATTGAAGGCGACCTTGTGCAATGGGGTACCCATGAAAATACTGCTGGGAGTACTGATCTGTATGGGATAAAATACCCCTACGAAGTTCACCACGTATTCCAAAACTACCATGACACAATATTATTGGTCGATAAAGGGCAAAAACAAGTAAGTAGTACAGTAGGGCACGATTTAATGCACGGGCATCCTTTTGCAGAGCGGCGTTTCGACCAAGCGCATGAAAACCTGACGAAATTAAGATCCATTTTCAAAAGCGGAGACCTCAATTCCTTTATAAAAATTGTGGAAGGCGAAGCCTTGACCCTCCATGCCATGATGATGACCAGCATGCCGTATTTTGTGCTCATGAAGCCAAATACGCTCGAAATCATCAATAAAATATGGGCCTTTAGAGAACAATCGAAAACCCATCCTTGTTTTACCCTCGATGCCGGAGCCAATGTGCACGTGCTTTATCCGGAATCTGAGAAATCAGAAGTAGATCAATTTATTCAAAATGAGTTGGTTGCATATTGCGAAAATGGGCAGTACCTTTGTGATCGTATTGGTTTTGGCGCTAAAAAGATGTAACTTTTAATCATATAAACGTCTTATATACGTTAGAACTTTTACCAAATCAAAATAATACAATGAAGGGACCATTATTTTATTCGAAAATATTGCTCTTTGGAGAATATGGAATCATTAAAGACTCTAAAGGTCTCTCTATTCCGTACAACTTTTTCAAAGGTGCATTGAAGTCTACGGATGACCCTTCTGAAGAGGCAAAAAAGTCTAACGAAAGCCTTAGAAAGTTTGTTGCATATTTAGCAGAGTTATCTAGAAATGAGCCATCATTGGTGACATTCGACTTACAGGCTTTAGAACATGATGTTGCAGACGGGATGTATTTCGATAGTTCTATTCCGCAGGGCTATGGGGTTGGTAGTAGCGGTGCCTTGGTCGCTGCTATATATGAGACGTATGCCCAAGATAAAATTACGGTACTTGAGAATTTGACAAGGGAAAAATTGTTGAAATTGAAGCAGATATTTGCTAGGATGGAATCGTTCTTTCACGGAAAATCCTCGGGCTTGGATCCGTTGAACAGTTATTTGAGTTTGCCAATTTTGATCAACTCACAAGACAATATAGAATCTACAAGTATTCCTAGTCAAAATACCGAGGGAAAAGGAGCCGTTTTCTTATTGGATAGTGGAATTACCGGGGAGACAGCACCCATGGTACAGATTTTTATGGAGAAAATGAAAAGCGAAGGTTTCCGATCCATGTTGAAGAATCAGTTTATCAAACATACGGATGCCTGTGTAGAGGATTTTGTAAATGGTAATATTAAGTCACTTTTTGGCAATATAAAGCAGTTGTCACACGTGGTCCTCGATAACTTCAAACCCATGATTCCAGCAAAATTCCATCAACTATGGAAACAGGGAATCGATACCAACGAGTATTACCTTAAACTCTGCGGATCTGGTGGAGGCGGATATATCTTAGGCTTTACCCAAGATATTCACAAAGCAAAATCTACCCTGAAAGACTACAATTTAGAAGTGGTTTACAACTTCTGAAAATCAGCTAATGCTTAGTAGAAAAAACAAACTCTTACTGCTAAAGTTCTTGAGTCTGTTTTCTATCGTACGAGGGTATAACATCCTCATGATCGCCTTGGCCCAGTATTTGGCCTCAATTTATATTCTTGCACCCACTTCAGATTTACGAAAGGTTGTTTTTGATTTAAATCTCTTTTTAATCGTATTGGCTTCCGCTCTTGTAATCGCATCGGGCTATATCATCAACAATTTTTATGACGCAGAAAAAGACTTGATCAATAAGCCTCGAAAGAGTATGTTAGATCGTTTGGTAAGTCAGAGGTTTAAGCTCACTACCTATTTTGTATTGAATTTTATAGCTGTTTTTGTAGCGAGCTATGTCTCGTTCAGGGCGGTGATGTTTTTTTCGGTTTACATTTTCGGAATCTGGTTTTACTCGCATAAGCTTAAACGAGTACCGTTTATCGGCAATTTCGTTTCTGCCATGTTGGCTATCGCTCCTTTCTTTGCAGTTTTTGTGTACTATAAGAATTTTGAAACAGTAATCTTCGTACATGCAATGTTCCTTTTTTTACTGATATTGGCTCGTGAAATGATCAAGGATTTGGAGAATATGAAAGGGGATTTGGCACAGAATTATAGAACTATCCCCATTATTTATGGCACCAAAGCCTCAAAATTGTGTATTGGTTTCCTGATTTTGCTGACCATGGTACCTACTGCTTTGTTGTTCACTAAGTTCAATGTTGGCCATATGAACTATTACTTTATAGCCTGTATTCTGCTGCTATTGGTTTTTCTAATGTTACTGGTCAATGCAAACAACAAAAAGCAATTTGTTTGGCTTCACAATATTTTGAAATTTATAATTATCGCAGGTATTTTTAGTATTTTATTGATTGATGTAGATGTAGTTTTAAATCGGATATAGATATGAAAAACCTTTTGAAAGTAGCTCTCGCACAAATAGCCCCAATTTGGTTGGATAAGGCGGCTACCCTTGCTAAAATTGAAGCGAATATCAGGGATGCTGCGAACGAAAGAGCGGAGCTTATGGTATTTGGAGAAGCGCTATTGCCTGGATACCCCTTTTGGTTGGCCTTAACCAACGGCGCGGCCTGGGACAAAAAAGTAAACAAGGAATTACACGCTCACTATGTTCGAAATTCAATTCAAATCGAAGCGGGGGAACTAGACAATGTATGCCAATTGGCCAAAGAATTTTCCATGGCCATCTACTTGGGAATCATGGAACGGGCAAAGAATAGGGGCGGTCACAGTATTTATGCTTCATTGGTATACATCAATGAAAAAGGCGAGATTAAATCGGTGCATAGAAAGTTGCAGCCGACTTATGACGAACGTCTAACCTGGGCACCCGGTGATGGTAATGGCCTGCAGGTGCATTCCCTAAAGCAGTTTACAGTGGGCGGGCTCAACTGCTGGGAAAATTGGATGCCGTTACCAAGAACGGCCTTATATGGTCAAGGCGAGAACCTTCATGTTGCGGTCTGGCCGGGTAGCGATCATAATACCAAAGACATTACCCGTTTCATAGCTCGAGAATCGCGTAGTTATGTGCTTTCGGTTTCTTCGCTAATGAAGAAATCAGATTTTCCGGAGAATACCCCTCATCTAGAGGCCATTTTGGAAAAGGCACCCGATGTCTTGGCCAATGGAGGTTCTTGCATTGCAGGCCCTGATGGGGAATGGATTATTGAACCCATTCTGCACAAAGAAGGGTTGATTTATCATGAGCTCGATTTTAATCGCGTATACGAAGAACGACAGAATTTCGATGCCGTGGGGCACTATTCAAGACCAGATGTAACCAAATTAACGGTAAATCGAGAGCGACAGTCTACGGTAGCGTTCGAGGATTAAGTTGCCCAATATTAGCTTGCATTGTAAACCCAAATTCACTGACTTTATAGCGACCCTATTCAAGTCAATCAAAAAACGAAGCCTAAATTCGATTTCAACCGTATTGGGTGGCTAATTTGGCATACATTTGCAAATCAAGCAACACTATGGGCAGAAAGGATTCAGGTAAGAGACCTCACAAATCGGCTAAAACAGAAGGGACGTTTCGCAATAGACGTACTGTTAAAGGCGGTGCACAACACAAAAAGAATACGCCTTCCAATCAGGCCAGTGACCCCAATATGATTCGTTTGAACAAGTACCTCTCCAATTCCGGTGTTTGTTCCCGAAGAGATGCTGATATATACATAGCTGCGGGCCAGGTTACGGTTAATGGCAAGGCTATTACCGAAATGGGGCACAAGGTTAAATTGAGTGATACGGTAAAGTTCGATGGGCGACTGCTCAACCCGATTAAGAGAGAGTACGTGCTGTTGAACAAACCCAAAGATTTTATGACCTCTGGGCGAGATGACCAAGGAAAAAGAACGGCTTTAAGCCTTATATCAAAGGCCTCCAAAACACCTCTAAAGCCCGTAGGCAAGCTAGATAAAGACACCACCGGATTACTTATATTCACCAATGACGGAGAGCTCACCAAACGCCTTAATAGTCCTAAAAACGGACTTAGGAAAATATACCATGTAGAATTGGCCAAACCACTTCGTAGTGCCGATCTAAAAAGAATACAAGAGGGTCTTCCGGTAGATGAGAAGGTCGTTAAGGTTCAGGATGCGAGCTATGTCGAGAACGCTCCCAAAAACCAAGTTGGTATAGAAATCTATAGCACGCGAAGCAATATAGTGCGCCGAATGTTCGAAGAATTGGATTGTGAAATTATTAAGCTAGACCGGGTTGTTTATGCCGGTTTAACCAAAAAAGACCTGCCAAGAGGACACTGGCGCTATCTTACCAAACAAGAGGTGATTAATTTGGGAATGATCCAATAAATTAAATCATTTTATCCCGAATCCCATCCAAACACAAATTACCTAAACTGCCCTCATGCATATGGGTGATATCTCGCTTGGGCTTAAAGGTACCTTGCTGTATTTCTCGCCCCATTTTTTGATAGGCATCTCGAAACGGCATACCATTTTGTACCAACTCGTTCAAAGTATCTACACTAAAGAGATAGTCGTATTTGGGGTCCTCCAAAATGCCCGTATTCACCCGGACTTCCTTGAGACTAAAAGTCATTATTTCCAAACACGCTTTCATATCCTGAATCGCTGGTACAATTATTTCCTTTACCAATTGCAAATCTCTATGATAACCGCTTGGCAAATTATTCACCACCAAGGTCAACTGATTTGGTACGGCCTGCAGTTTGTTGCATTTTGCCCGTACTAATTCAAAAACATCGGGATTCTTTTTATGGGGCATAATACTCGAGCCAGTTGTAAGCTCATCGGGAAAGGATATAAAATCGAAATTTTGGCTCATGTACAAACAAATATCCATAGCTAATTTCGATAGGGTAGCAGCAATACTAGCCATCCCGAATGCAGTGGCTTTTTCTACTTTTCCTCTTCCCATTTGCGCTGCGACAACATTATACTTCATCGTGTCGAAACCTAGCTCCTTGGTCGTAAAACTACGATCTATTTCAAATGAACTGCCATATCCTGCCGCGCTTCCCAGCGGATTTTGGTCTGCTATTTTGTGGGCCGCCTCGATGAAATACAAGTCGTCTATAAGACTTTCTGCATAGGCCGAAAACCAGAGACCAAACGAAGACGGCATCGCGATTTGAAGATGTGTATATCCGGGCAGTAAAATTTCTTTATGTTCTTCCGCCAAAGCAAGTAGCAGTTCAAAGAGCGATTTGGTGCGTATTTTTATGTCCTTAAGTTCATCCTTTAAGTACAAATGCATAGCCACCAAAACCTGGTCGTTTCTCGAACGCGCAGTGTGTATTTTTTTACCGACATCAGCCAGTTTTTCGGTTAAGAGAAATTCGATCTTCGAATGCATATCTTCGAAAGAATCCTCGATCACAAATTTTCCTTCTTCAATCGATTTCCCTATAACGCCCAGCTCGGCAACTAGAGCTGTTGTTTCATCCTGGTTCAATAATCCGATTTTGCCTAGCATTTTAGCATGCGCCGTAGAGGCAATTACGTCGTACTTTGCAAGATGCAGATCTAGCTCACGGTCATTGCCTACTGTAAAGTGGTCTATTTTTTTATCGGTGCTAAATCCTTTGTCCCAGAGTTTCATGTTTTAAATTTTAGTGCCGTCACGTCTATTGGAAATAGGAATTTATTCGTCGCTCTGATCTTGCGGGATTTCCAATTTTCAGTTAAAGTCAGTTCAAAAAAGATTCCAATAGTTTAATGTATAAATCAATTCCTTCCTCAATTTCATGTACATAAATAAATTCATCGGCCGAATGTGATCGTGTACTATCACCAGGCCCCAATTTCAACGATTGACAGCTGAGTGCCGCCTGATCGGATAAGGTTGGTGAACCATAGGTTTTTCGTCCTAAGGCTAATCCGGACCGGACTAAAGCATGATTTTTGTCAATCTTGGAGGAGTTAAGTTTTAATCCGCGTTCTTGTATTTCGCAGGGTGCCGTAGCCTTGAGTAAATCTGCAATTTCTCGATTGGTATAAGCATCATTTACGCGCACATCAACGACTAAATCTACCTGTGATGGGACTACATTATGCTGGCTGCCGGCATTGATTTGAGTGACGGTCATTTTTACATCTCCAAGAATTTCAGAGGTCTTGTTGAACCTATAATTCTTGAACCAATCCAGTACAGCAATAGTATTGTATATAGAATTGTTGTCATTAGGATGTGCCGCGTGTGAAGGTGTTCCTTTAACCACAGCATCGAACACGATCAAGCCCTTTTCAGCGATGGCCAAATTCATTAAAGTTGGTTCGCCTACAATGGCCACGTCAATTTTCGGGAGTTTGGGCAGTAATCCTCGCAAACTGTTTTCTCCGGCACTTTCCTCTTCCATCGAAGCCACCATCAAAATATTATGGTTCAGATCTTGCCGACTGTAAAAATGTGTGAATGTTGCCAATAAAGAAACCAGGCATCCACCAGCATCATTACTGCCCAGACCGTACAATTTGCCATTCTCTATATGAGGATGAAAAGGATCTTTGGTATATGCTTTATTCGGTTTTACGGTATCGTGATGGGAGTTCAACAAAAGGGTCGGTTTGGCATCATCCCAATGTTTGTTTTTCGCAAATACGTTGTTATGAATGCGTTCAAACGGAATATCAAATTCTTTGAACCATTCCTGAATCGCATCAGCAGTCTTATCTTCCTCGCTAGAAAAGGATTGTATTGAAATAAGTTGTTTCAATAAATACAATGCTTTGTCTGTTCTCTCTTTTAGTGTCATCTTACAGGGTAATGGTAGTAAAAATTTCGTTTTTTGAATCGAGCATAGCGGGTCTTCCGATACACACTTTTTGAACGTTGTTGTTCAAGGCATGAAAGCAGTTTTCAAGTTTAGGAAGCATGCCATCGGCGATAGTACCACTGTGCAATAGTTCGTTATATTTTTGGGAAGTGATACGTGTTACGACCGAATTATCGTCGGTCACATCTAAGAGAACTCCCTTCTTTTCAAAACAGTAATGAAGGTTGGTTTCATACAATTCGCTCATGCCTATGGCCAATTCAGAAGCAATGGTATCGGCATTGGTATTCAACAATTGTCCGTTGCCATCATGGGTCATGGCACAGAATACAGGTGTCAAATTTGCTGCGAGCAATTTTGAAATCACAATACTGTTTATCCCATCAACATCACCTGCATAGCCAAAATCAATTTCTTTCACGGGGCGTTTATGTGCTCGAATACTATTGCCGTCAGCACCGCTCAGCCCAATGGCGTTGCAGTTGAAAGCTTGCAAGCGGGCAATAATGTCTTTATTGGTCAGTCCGGCATAGACCATCGTAATCACCTCCAAGTTTTCGGCATCGGTAATTCTACGGCCGCCTATCATTTTGGAGGCAATACCAAGTTTAGCTGCAATCTTAGTGGCCAGTTTTCCACCTCCATGCACCAGTATTTTTGGACCGCCGAGCTTTGCAAAACGTGCCAAAAAAGCTGCAAGTTCTACCTTGTCTTCAATAAGGTTACCGCCTATTTTAATAATGGATAGTTTTTGCTTCATGACTCTAAAATTCTTTTCAAAACCACTTGAGCTGCGTAGGTTCTATTGTTTGCTTGTTCAATAACCAATGATTGAGGTCCGTCTAAAACTGCATCTTCCGCAACCACATTTCTTCGTATCGGAAGGCAATGCATGAATTTGGCCTTACCTAACTTTTCTTGGGTCATCATCCATCCTTGATCTTGGTTCAAAACCTTCCCATAATCGTTATAATTGCTCCAGTTCTTGACATAAATGAAATCGGCCTCCTCACAGGCTTTTTTCTGGTCGTATTCAATTCGAACGTCTTTTGTAATTTCCTTATTTAGTTCATATCCCGCTGGGTGGGTGATTACGAATTCAGCATCTTTCATTTGCATCATTTGAACAAATGAATTTGCAACGGCATGGGGTAAGGCTTT
>CALIJE010000001.1 GCA_938017825.1 uncultured Flavobacteriaceae bacterium | reverse complement strand
GGTGCTTCAGGCGGATTAAATAGGTAGTCGGGATAAATATTTTCGAAGTGTCTACCCATCCATCCGGTATTTAAGCCGTCAAAACCTGTGGTAGTCAAATCGGTGTTTGCAAAAATATCGGAACCTGTAAAGTGGGAAAGGCTCTGATTGTCATAACCGACGCCATGAACAGCCTTAAACTGGCCTTCGTTCCACATGGGTTGTAAGGATTGCATATAGGTTGGAATACCAAATTCATCCGTCAATTTCAACACCTTGCTCTCGGGAATGTAAATATTGGGTCGCGCATTGGCATAAAGATCATATTGATCAATAGGAATCACAGTGCTTAGACCATCGTTGCCGCCTGAAAGACGAATCAAGATCAAAATATTGTCGGTATTGGATGCAGAAATAGCGGCGCTCAAAGGTGAGGGCGCAGAGGCGGTCAAGAAATTGCTGCCAAGCATCATGGATCCTGACCCTGCTATACCTAGGGCTTGTAGAAAAGACCTTCTGCTCCATGTTTTGTGTTCATCATCATGGCCATCATGTTCCAAGCCTTTATGGGGAGTATTATCGTGAATATCGCACATAATCGTAGGTTTATTTTAGTTGAAATTCGGGTTGTCTTACCAAGTGAAGCAATAATAAGTACACTTGAGAATCGGCATTTTGGAGCATCATGTTCCAAGAACCGTTTTGATATACCATATCTGATTCGTATGGCTCTTTGAATGCATCTATAGCAGCACTATAATCTATAGGGGTCAAAAGGCCCTTTGGGGTGATCTTATCGATTATGGCCCTAGCAACTTCGTCTGGGTCATTGGTGGTGGCGCCATTGGCCCCCGTGGCTTCTATTCCAAAAGTGCGGAACTGTTCTTGATTCGAATTCCAAAAATCTTGAACCAACATTTCGCATGTGAGCCACCGCCCTATCATAAAATTGGTATTGATCCAGGTACGGTCACGCTGCCATCCGGCTACGTCTATTGGATTGAATAAGGTTTGACTCAACAAATTACTCATGTTCAGAACAGAGGTCAGTGTCTCATCGGTATAGGTAAAATTAGTCTCCTTGATTAGATTCAAATACATATCAAACGGACTCTTGATAATAACGCCGACTGCCGTATCATCGAAAAAGTGCTCGCTAGAGAGCAATTGCTGTAATACCGGGGCGATTTCAAAATTACTGCTTACGAATGTCGCCGCCATTCCTTGAATTATCGTATCTGCATTGCCAGTGGCATCTTTTGAATCTGGGTGCACAAAAAATTCGTACAGTTTTCTGCAAATAAAATTTGCTATCTCGTTTGGCCGTTGCTGGAAAAGAATGTCATGAACGTCATTGTATCCCCAATTCCCGGTCTGTCCGAAAATGGTCTTACTACCTGCATCATGTCTTGTGGCATCGAAAGCAACTGGCGAACAGAAAATTTCACCTCGTTCAACATAGCCGGTCAAAGCACGGGCGGTTTCCACTATATCTTGTTCGGTGTACCCGTTTCCGTCGCCTAAGGTAAATAGCTCATAAAGCTCACGGGCGTAATTTTCATTGGGTTGATTGCTATTGTTGTACGCTCCGTCCAAATAATATAGCATTGCATTGGTCAGACCTATTTCACTCACAAAAGTTCTAAAATTACCAAGAGCATTGCGCTGAAGACAGTTCACATAGTGGTACAGAAATGCATTGCATTCGTACACTTCAAATTCGGTTACGAAATGGTTGCTCCAGAAAAAGCTCATTCGGTCCTTAAGATTGTTTTGGAGTAAGGAGTTGGTATAGGCCAATTTCCATTCCCTGACCTGAGCGTTTTTCAAATCGCGAGCCGCCTCGTCGTCGGCAGGGTAGTTTGCCCTTGTCCAATTCGCCCAAATAGGGGCAGGGAGATCTGGAGCTGCGAGCGCTTGGTTGACCAAAGTGCCAACAAGAGCACTGGCAGTTGTTCCGATGGCAGAATTTACCGTCTGCACCGAGGCGCTGAAGCCCAACCTCCGATAGAGATGAGCGGCCTTGGTTTTGTCTAACGGAACTGAATAGGGTGCCAGAGAACCCGTATTACAATTAACAAAATATTCCATAGTCTGTAGGCTTTAAGAATCGGTCATGTGTCTAGGGGGGTGTATCCTCAACGCGCAAAGATTTTGGATAGTGCCTTGATCGAAGTATTTTCGACGTATAGCATAGTACCTACGGACTGTTTTTGAATGTTAGACGTTTAAATGCATATATTTTCGATGAAATGCACTTTTCGCATGAAATTTTAACAAAAATGAAATGGGCAAGCACAATGAATTTGGAAAAGAAGGAGAAGAAATTGCCGTGAACTTTCTAATCGAAAAAGGCTATCGCATACTTTACCGTAATTTTAGGCACCTAAAAGCCGAAGTTGACGTGATCGCAGAGAAAGATAATGTCGTTGTGATGGTGGAGGTAAGAGCCAGAAGCAATGACCAAATTATTAGTATTGCCGAAACGATTTCACCAAAAAAAATAAAGCTTTTAGTATCGGCTGCAGACTTTTATATGACAGAGATGAAATTGGACAAAGAGGTGCGGTTCGACATATTGACGATTTTAAAGAATAAGAAAATTTTTAAGATTGACCATTTGGAAAGTGCATTCTACCATTTTTAATAATTTGTTTTATTTATAACAATTTGTTATTTTTGTAGAAAACATAAGAAAATGAAAACCATTTCTTCGGTCGTAGAGGAGTATATAAAGAAAAAACCGTTTCTACAAAGTGCCCTTGCTCAGGGTATCATTAATCTCACTTCTTTGTCGCGAATCGTAAAACCCGATATTGAAATTGAATTGGGGAAAGATGTGCGCAATGGTGCAATTGTCATGGCCTTAAAGCGCTTATCCGATGATCTTGAGTTTCGGGCTACCCACAAAATCGTAAAGGTTCTTAAGAATATAGGGGAGATAACCGTGCGTTCCTCCCTTACTGATTTTACCTTCTTGGTTTCAGATACCATACTTGCGCAACAAGCAAAATTGTTGGTAGAGGTAAACGCCAATCAAGATGTTTTTTATACTTCATCGCGCGGCGTAAATGAGCTTAATATTGTACTGAGCAACAGTATGGATTCGGTTGTGGAGAAACTTTTTCAAGCCGAAAAATGTACTCAAAAGGCTGAAAATCTCTCTTCGATTACGGTAAAGCTACCTGCGGAAAATGTTTCGGTGCCTGGCATTTACTACTTCATTTTTCAGCGATTGGCCTGGGAGGGTATCGTATTGTACGAAGTGGTTTCGACTACAAATGAATTCACCATTTTGGTAAATGATGATCAGGTAGATGTGGCCTTTAAAACCATCAAGGATTTGAAAACATTATAAAATACCAATTTCATTTTAGGGAGGATACTTACCGAGTGTTAATTTGTATTCTCAAGAAACTCGACAACTTGCCTATCACTTTCAGGTTTTGCTATAATTCTCTTTTCCTTATCCAAAATAAAATATGATGGCGTTGCCTTGATGTTGTATAGATCTGCATATTCATTGTCCCATTTGCCAAGGGCGATCGAATGTGTAAAATTGGGCATCTTCGCCGATTCGATAGTCCAGTAGGTATCGTTGTCCTCGAGGCCTATAGCAAGGGTTTTTAATTCAGGGTTCGTCCCTATCTTTTTGTGAAGTGCCGGTAATTCTTTTAAACAATGCCCGCAAGTGCTGCTCCAAAACACAAGCAGGTACCGTTTTGCACCCTGCCAATTGCTTAATTTTTGAACAGAATCGTTTTCCTTCCATTCGAGTTCAGGTGCCTCAGCACCTAAGCGTAATCTATTATGCGTTTCAATGTCAAGAACAACCTGAGTATTGTCTGTTCGAAGGGCTAATTCCTTGAGATAGGATTCGTATATGTAGTCTGAAACAGCATTAAGTCGACTGGCCGCAGCTTGAGACCAAAGTGTATGTAAAACACTGAAACGGTATGTGTCATTTACAGGTGCCAATTCCTTTGCCACCTTGTCTACATTCTCTTGTATATATTCTTCGGTGGTTTGTGCATCGATTTGTTCTAGGGGAAGTGCTGTGAATACATAATTCATCAATTTGTCTGTTAAAAGACCTGATGCTTGTAGTGCGGTATCGGAAACATTCAGTGCACTAAAATAGGTCGACTTTTTATTCGCAACGTATTGCGAAAGTGTTTCGAAATTTGATGGAATGTAAGGGCGATTGGCCTTTACAAATCGATGTGCAAGAAGTGATTCGGAATCTTTTTCCGCTTGGTTTTGTCTTTGGGCCAATCGGCTTACTATTTCTTTAAATTCCTTAGCATGAGTATTGCCCGAAGTGTAGAAAGTGATCAGGCTTCGTTCGATTTCATTAATTTCCTTTAAATATGTACTGTATGGTATATTTTCTGAAGACGTCGTAAATGTTACACCTTCGGAAGCATCAAAATTTAATTTGACGTCTTCTTTTCCATTGTAAATCACATCGAAATAAAATTCTTCCTGAGGCACGGCGTATACCAATCTATAAATACCTGTTGGTTTATTTTCTGGAATTTTCAGTATAAATTGTCCGTCGGTTATCGCCGTATCGGCAATATAGTTTTGTGTACCGGGTTTTAGATGGTACGCTACGAGCCAAGTAAATTCTTTGGCAGGGGAAAAGGTTCCAGAGATG